>NZ_ANOG01000451.1 GCF_000346295.1 Rhodopirellula maiorica SM1
TTCTTTGTAAAGACTTGGGTGTGAAGCTCGAGAACATCGAACTTGCCGATCTTGGACGAGCCAAAAAAGTACATCATCGACAAAGAAAACACCACGATCATCGAGGGGGCCGGCAAAACCGAGAATATTCACGCTCGCATCAAGCAGATCGAGACCGAGCATGACAAGGCGACAAGCGATTACGATCGCGAAAAATTGCAAGAACGCAAAGCGAAACTGGTGGGCGGGGTGGCCAAGATCAGCGTTGGTGGTGCGACCGAAGCTGAAGTCAAAGAAAAGAAGATGCGTTACGAAGACGCATTGTCGGCCACGCGTGCGGCGGTCGAAGAAGGTATCTTACCCGGCGGCGGCGTGGCACTTGTGCGAGCGGCCAGCCAGTGTGACGGCACAAAACTAAGTGACGATGAACGCGCCGGTTACAACATCGTGCTGAAAGCTTGTCGCGCTCCGATGACTTGGATTGCCGAGAACGCAGGCCAAGACGGATCTTTAGTTTGCGAGAAAGTGACTGCCGAGCAAGGCAACTACGGCTACAACGCTGCCACGAACACTTATGAAGACCTAGTGGACAGCGGCGTCATTGACCCCACCAAAGTGGTCCGCACGGCACTCGAAAATGCATCGAGTGTCTCGACATTGTTGCTAACCAGTGATGCGTTGATCGCAGACAAGCCCAAGCTGGAAACGAAGTCTGCCAAGGGGCACGGCGGTGACTATGACATGTACTAGTCGCTGCTGAGTTTCGACTACTTCGCGTACTCCTGCGCACGCCGTCGTTGCCCCTTTTGGCATCGGCGGCGTTTTTCTTTTTGCAGATCGACGCGGACTATGACGTCAAAATCAGGCCTTTTGTACGCGGCAACCCCATGGATTGCGACGCATCGTTAAGCAGGTAGATAAAATTGTTTTTGGCCATTAACTGTCCTAGCGTTAGTCGTGGATTATTCATCGAGAGACGACGACGGACGTTGGTTGGAAAGTTAAGAGTCAGCGAAACGATTTTAAGCGACTCTGTTTCTTCTGGCCGAGATTGCGATTCATCGCGACTTACTGACATGACGGGACTCGTCACCTCGTCCACGACGGTGAAGACACTTCATCTCAATAACTTTGCAACAATATCCTAACGACGGCGATCAGTCGACAAAGTTTAAGCCAACAATTCTTTGATGACCGATCCGCCGAATTGGGACAGCTGTTTGTGGCGACCGGCGTGGTAATAGGTCAATCGATTATCATCCAGCCCCAGTAAATGTAATAAGGTGACATGGACATCGCGGATGTGATGGACGCACTCGACCGCTTCGCTGCCGATTTCATCGGTTGCACCGACCGTGTGACCGGCCCGAATACCGCCGCCGGCAAACCACATCGTCATCGCTTTCGCATTGTGATCGCGACCGTAGGATTGACCGCCGCCGCGAAGCCCATTATCGGGCGTGCGTCCGAATTCGCCGCACCAAACCACTAGGGTGTCCTTAAGCATGTCACGCTGTTTTAAATCACGAAGCAATGCCGCAATGGGCTTGTCAACGCTGCGAATCAGCGAACCATGAGCCTTTTCGATGTAGTCGTGGCTATCCCAATTTCCGGCGTAGGCCTGGACAAATCGCACGCCCTTTTCGACCAAACGACGAGCGAGCAAACACTTGCGTCCAAAAGCGTCCGTCTTGGCATCACCGATTCCGTAGGCATCCAAAGTTTGCGACGATTCACCGTCGAGATCGATCACTCCAGGAACTTCGGTCTGCATCGAGTAGGCGAGTTCGTAGCTGTCCATGCGTGCTGCCAAATCGCTGCGAGTTGGATGAGTTTGCAGATGCTGTCGATTCAACTCCGCCAGTAGGTCCAAGTTTATGCGTTGCCGGGCCTTCGTGATCCCGCTGGGAGGTGCAAGGTCCAAAACCGGACTGCCTTCGGAACGAAGCGGAGTGCCTTGAAAATTGGCTGGCAAAAAGCCATTACTCCAATTCCCCGCGCCCCCTTGCGGGTAACTCGTTCGTGGCAAGACGACAAAACCGGGCAGGTTATCGTTTGCCGACCCCAAACCGTAGGTTACCCAAGAACCGACTGCGGGATCGCCCCCAAATTGATTGCCAGTATTCAATTGGTAGCAGGCTGTGGGGTGATTAACCGATTCAACCTGGGCGCCCCGATAGAAACAAATTTCGTCCACCATTTCCTTCAAATGCACCCACGGCGTGGAGATATCCGCGCCGCATTGGCCTGCTTTTACAAAGTCAAAGGGACTTTTGACAAAGTAACGTTTGCCGGAGGACATTGCACTTTCCATCTCACCGCTACGAGTGAACGCTTTCAAGTGCTGGTTGGCCAACTCAGGTTTCGGGTCAAAGGTATCGAGGTGCGATGGACCACCTTCCATCATCAAAAAAATGCATCGTTTTGCCTTGGCCACGTGGTGCGGTTCCGATTCTTCGGCGTGAACCATAGACGTTAGAGCGATGGAACCTAACCCCGCCCCGAACCCGAACAACGCTTTGCGGCGATTTGGTTTAACGATGGTATGATTCATGATTTGCTGCGTTGCGAGGCGTTGTACAGGATGCCAGCCTGTTTTGTATTCTTTCCTGCAGGGTGGCAGCCTGCACTACGAGGGGCAATTCAATCCAGATACGCAAACTCGTTCGTGTTCAGGATGACCAACAAGACATGGGCCAAGCCCCGAGTGTTAGCGTCGACGTTGGCCGGCCCAAGGTCAGACACGTAGGATTTGTAAGCGGGTAGGATCTCTTCAAAGCGATAGGGCTCACCCGTCTTCTCTGCCATCACCGTGCGTGTGATGCGATCGAGAAAGGTTGGACGTCGATAGGTCTTGCTCGACTCTTCGTCACGAGCTGTTTGCCAATGAGCTAGACAGAGGTTGAGTTCACGGTCGTTTGGTTCGCGGGCCAATGCCAACTGGAAGGCACGACGCAGTGTGGCTTCGTCCGCCCCCAATTCCTCGGTGATTAAACGATTCGCGAAGGCGATTGCCCGGTCAAAAACCTCTTGCGAATTGAGCAACGTCAACGCTTGTGGTGCCACGGTAGACGTCTCTCGTAGTTCACAGGACTTGTCCGGTCCCGGTTGATTGAACGTTTCCATGAATGGATCTCGCAGTCCGCGAATGCGCTCGGCATACAGGGTTCGGCGGTTTCTCTGCTGCGGCAGCGGGTCGGGTTCGTAAACCGATGCTGCGCCTCCCATGATCTGGCGCGGCTGAAACGCGACCTCGAGATTAATATCAGGACGACAGGGGATCCCGCCAACCGATCGTTGGAGTTCACCGCTGACCGAAAGCATCGCGTCTCGCAGTTCTTCCGCCGTCAACCGTCGCGGTTGGAAGGTTGCATAAAGTTGATTCAGAGGATCCTTTTCTTGAAGTTTGCCAGGATCTGGGTGCCGAGTGCTGCGGCGGTAGGCAGCAGACGTGACAATCAATTGATTCAATTTCTTGATCGAGCCTCCATGGTCTATGAACCATGCTGCCAAATAGTCCAGCAATCGAGGATGGGTCGGAAACCTTCCGGTCCCGCCAAAGTTGTTCGGGTTTGCTGCGATTCCTTTGCCGAAGTGCCATGACCATACACGATTGACGATGACTCGCGCGGTCAGCGGATTCGACGGATCGACAATCCAATCGGCCAATGCTCGTCGGCGATGACCTTTCTCACTGGGGAAATCCACCATATTCATTTTACCGAGCGACTCGGCCGCACTGAGGGCACCGGGAGTGACGACGTCGCCGGTCGCGTACACGTTTCCGCCGCTGTGGATGACATCCCGTTCAATTTCGCCTTTCTTCCAGCGATCGTTGGGCACGTTAATTCGGCCGCTAATGTTTTTTCGTGAAATGGTCGCTCCGGTGTAAACGGACAAAGCAATTGGTTTGCTGCGGTCACGCTCGATACGGTGCCGCAAGATGTTTTTTGACATTCGAGCAAGCGATGCTTCGTCACCAGGGTCCAGCCCATTGTCGCCAACCTTGGCGTTGCCAGATTCCTGACGTTTCCGCTGCTGGATCTTTGCAGAAAGCTGTTCTCTCTGTTTCTCGTATGCAGCGATTTTGGCCTCAACCCATTCCGAATCCGCCGCGAACCCTTGCTGGTTCTCTTGGTCCAAGAATGCCGCGTCACGTTCAGCAAATTGAGTGGTCGAGAAGACTGCCATCATGCGGTAGTAGTCACGCGTCGGCACCGGATCGAATTTGTGATCATGACATTTGCAGCACGACATCGAATGCGCGACGAAGGTTTGGCCCACCGTGTCCGTCACATCGTCCAACCATTGACCGCGAGTTTCCTTGAACACACTCATACCGGTTTGTTCCCAGGGCCCCATGCGTAGGAAGCCGGTTGCGATCAGGTTTTCGACATTGGTTTCATCGATCTCGTCGCCGGCGATCTGCTGACGCACAAACTGCGCGTACGGTTTGTCTTCGTTGAACGAGCGAACGACATAGTCACGGTACCGCCATGCGTTGGGTCGGCTGTAATCGTTGGCGAAACCGGCGGTATCGGCATAACGGACGACGTCAAGCCAGTGCGTTGCGAAGTGTTCGCCGTAATGCGGCGAAGCCATCCATTGTGCAGCGTAGCTGGCGACCGCGGCGTCTGCATCCGCTTGGTAGTCCGCTGCGAATCGCTGCACCTCGGTGGGAGTGGGAGGCAATCCGGTTAGTCCAAAGCGGATCCGGCGCACCAGTGCGGTGGCATCCGCGGGCGGCGCAGGTGTCACGGCGAGTTCGGCCAGTTTTTTGTCGATAAACCAGTCGATCGGATGATGACCGTCCGGTACGTCCTGTTTCTTAATTGGACGGTAAGCCCACAGTTGTTCCGGTGCATAACGTCGGTTTTGCCATGCATCCGAGAGAGCACGGGAAACCACGACTTGTTCGCCCTCGGCATACGCTTTTTGAATCCGTTTGACGCGATCGTCACTTGGCCACGGAGCTCCGGCGTCAATCCAGTCACGAAGGAACCACTGCTGTTGCTCTGATAGTTGATCCGCCTGTTTCGGCGGCATCTCGTAGTCTTCGATTCTCCGCGTCGTGCTGAGGTACAGGATGCTGTGCTGCCCGTCGCCAACGAGCACCACATCGGTGTCGAACGAATCTCCGCCGGCTAGCACGCCGTCGCGCGATCGCAGATCTAAACCGCTTTCGATTCTGTCTGGATCTTGGCCATGACAAGCGAGACACTTTTCCTCGAGCAGCGGTTTGACGTGGAGGGCAAACAACTTTTCGCCCTCGCCAACGCTGTCGATATCCTCGGCCGACACTGCGGTGCCAAAGAAAACGAAAAACGTTAGGAGGAGTATTGGTTTCATAAGTAGCACAGGCTGCCAGCCTGTATGATTTTTAGACATTGCAATTCTTATGCAGGCTGGCAGCCTGCACTACGTTGTGGGTAACCAAGCGGTGGTTTCGCCATCGATTAGGAACCGATCATGGCACGAGCACCACGGCCAATCTTCATGTCGTGAAACCAAACCCGCGGTCGCGGGATTGGCACGGATGTAGTTAGTGATTCGCTCAAGTTCATCATCATTGCGTGCCCAGTGGTCGTAGGACTCGGGCTGCCAAAACGTCCCTGTCCGATGCAGCACACGGTTTGCCATGTTCGCAGTATAACTCTTCAAGCTGTGCATGATTGTTGAAAGCGGACTTCCCGCATCAGCCCTCTCGCCAACGACGATCTCCGCATTCGCATCAAGCGGAAGTGAAACTTCCTGTGGGCTTGGCGTCAACAGTAGGTGCACGTGATTGGGCATCACGCAATAGGCATGTAAGTGGTACTTGTTTCCGTCATGGTGATAAAAGTTTTGGCGTAACATTGACGCAATGCGTGGGTTACGAAGCCAATCCATGTTCGACAGCTGATCAAGATATTTTTCATACGCGACAAACAGTAGTCGGTTGACGTGGCAACGATATTCGGCGGGTGGGCGATCAGGTGGTTTGGCGAGTAATTGATCTCTGCGTTTGTTCAGATCATGAACGACGGTAACCGGCAGACTTCCCGCAAGCCGGTAGGTGACGAAATGCGCGGCCCCTGAGACGTACCAGTGCGGCAACGATCGCTTGTGGATCAGTTCCATGGCTGGGGTTCCCATCGTAGCACAGGCTGCCAGCCTGTAAGATTCTTAAACATTGCAATTCTCATGCAGGCTGGCAGCCTGCACTACGGGGTATTATACCGAATGCCGCGAGGGGGAAGCTCACGCAATTGGATACGACGAAGTCGCCAACTTCCGGGCGTTTCCACGCCGAGAAAGGGCTCGCTCGTCAGCGTCTGGCCTTCGCGAACCACTCCGACATCACTGAGCACGCCCGACTGGTCTTGCGAATCGATGTCCGCATCGCCGCAGTAAATGTTCAGCGGAGCGTTGTCACCGGTCTGGTGGAATCCGCCACAGGGCTGGCCGCCGGCGAACAATGACATCCTTTGTGGGATTCGCTGATCGGCTGCTCTTATTGGCTAATGTTGTTGCTTTGACGTTTGCCAACGACGGCCACGTCGTATTGATGATCGTATCGCGCGATCGACCGATCTGCATAAGAAAGGTGGAAATTCCAAGGCGGGGTAAAACGTCATGACCGGATGATTGGGGCGTTTCAATGTGATTTGCGAAGCGCCGAGGGTAAAAAAGGGCGATTGGGGCGGCAAAAAAATACACCTCATCGATGCTGAAGGTTTTGACTTGCCCGTGTCCATCGGTCATACTGCCACTCCCGCCTGACTTACCCTGCCCCGCCACCTCTCGGCGACGTATCAACATGAAGTTCTTGATCCACGCCCTGATCCGTGTTTGCATCCCCGTTGGCATCTTGATCGCCGGTGGATATGGCTTTGCGGTGTTGTCCGTCGACACGGCCCAAGAGCCTAGCGAGCCCGCCGAAAAACAGGTGCTGCGCAGCCACGTCTGTTCGCTTGATACACGCGATTTTGCGGTAAAAATTGAGACTCATGGCGTTGTCGGAGCGCATAACCACGTTACCCTCAGCGCCGAAGTCACCGGGACAATTCGCCAGACGCAAACGGCCTTCGAAGCCGGTTCGTTCTTCAAGGCGGGCGACCTGTTGTTAGAGATGGATGACCGCGACTATCAAACGGCGCTGGACATTGCTCGCGAGCAACACAAACTCGCCAAAGCGACGCTCAGCTTAGCCCAAGCGGCGAACGATCGGATGCAACAGCTCGTGCGTCAAGACAGTGCATCGACGTCCGAAGCGGATGCCAGTTTCGCATCGCTTGTTCAGGCACAATCGCAAGTTGAGGTGACCGCGTCGGCAATCGAACAAGCTGAACGCGATCTGCAGCGCACGAAAATCTATGCACCTTTTGATGGTCGCGTCGTGTCGAAAGAAATCGGAGTCGGGGAATTGGTTAGCCCTGGCACGGTGCTGGGGGAAGTGTTCGCGGTGGATTACGCCGAGGTGCGTTTGCCGATCGCAGGTCGTGAATTGCGTCATTTAAAGTTGCCTGAAATGGAAGGCGACGCTCCGATCGATGTCGAATTACGCAATGCAATTGACACCTCATCGGACAGCGTATGGCGTGCAAAGATCGTTCGTACCGAAGGCACGCTGGATGCCGATTCGTTGGAACTATTTGCGATTGCGAGAATCGACGATCCTTTTTCGCTACACAGTGACCATCCCGTGTTGCGAATTGGTCAACCGGTCGTGGCGACGATTTTCGGTAAGACGTTGAAAGACGTGATCGCGCTTCCTCGCGGAGCCGTCCGGCGGTTGGATAAGGTTTATCTGATTGACCAACAGAAACTGACACTGCGATCATTGACCATCGATCCACTTTGGTCCGATGCCGAACATGTCATTGTTCCGGGGCAAACGATTCGCAACGGAGAGCTGCTCGCGACCACAATGTTGGTCTATGCACCCGAAGGAAGCCCCGTCGAGATTATCCCCGAGGAAGATGGACCGGTATCGCTGGCAGGTTCACCGCCTGAAATGGAAGCGACTCCGTGATACGTTGGTTTACCAATAACGGCATCGCCGCCAATTTCTTGATGATCGCGATCATCGTTGCGGGCAGTTATGTTGCGATCAACCATGTACCGCTTGAGGTCACGCCCGCGCTTAGCTGGGACACCGTGATCATCGACATGGAGTACCGTGGCGCGACGGCGAAGGACGTGGAGCGAGCGATCTTGATTCCTGTCGAGGCGGCTTTGGAAGGCGTCGAAGGCATCGAGGCGCTAAATGCCGACGGCCATCGCGGTCGTGCAAGGTTTTTTCTGCGTGCCGGCCGTGGCACCGATTTGCGAAACCTGGTGGACGACGTCAAGGCGCGGATCGACACGATTACCACGTTTCCGGTCGAGACGGAGCCGCCACGCGTCTACATTCCCGAATCAGCAAACCGCTACGACATACTACAGATCGCAGTGATGGGCAATTTGTCGGATCATGACATGCGTCGTGTTGCTCGGCGAGTTCAGCAAGATTTGGTCGAAATGCCGGGGATCAGTCGCGTCGACATTCGTGGCGCGAAAGAATCCGAAGTTTCCATCGAAGCCGACGTCGAGAAGCTGCTGGCTTACAATCTAAGTTTCCAAGATTTGGCAGACGCAATTCGCGGGTTTTCATTGGATCTTCCCGCCGGTGCGATCGACAGTGATAGCGGCACGTTTATCGTTCGCACACGCGGGCAAGCCTATTCGGAAGATGAATTCAATGACATTCCGATTCGATCGTCCTCCGGCGCCGAAGTGCGTCTCGGCGAAGTCGCTACCGTGTCGGATGGATTCGTCGAAGGTGACCAAAAAACGTTCTTCAATGGCAAACCCGCTGTCTTCGTTCCGGTGATGCGAGTCGGCGATGAAAGCGCCATCGAAATTTCAAACGCGGTCCGGGAATATGTGCGGACCGCCGCAACGCGATTCCCCGAAGGCATCGAACTTGAAATTTGGGACGACGAGTCGCTGCAAATTCGGCACCGGCTGAGCACATTGGCGTGGTCGTTACTGCAGGGCGGCTTTTTTGTGTTGTTGATCTTAGGACTGTTCATTCGACCGGCATTGGCGTTTTGGATCGTGATCGGCATCCCCGTTTCCTTTGCCGGTGCGGCGATGTTTATGCCGTGGTTTGATTTGACCGCGAATGTGATGAGTTTGTTCGGATTCATCCTTGTGACGGGGATTGTTGTCGACGATGCGATCGTGACGGGGGAAAACGTCTACTCAAAAATCATGGAAGGCATGGATCCGGTTGAAGCAGCGGTGCAGGGGACGCGTGAGGTGGCAACGCCGGTGACGTTTGGGGCACTGACGACCGTGGTTGCGTTCCTGCCGCTGATGTTCTTTGATGGCACATGGGGCGAT
>NZ_ANOG01000452.1 GCF_000346295.1 Rhodopirellula maiorica SM1
ATTCCGTGCTGCGCCGCCCCACTGGTCGGTTCAAATTCATAAGTGCGAGGATTGAAAGCCAAGTCGCGTCCGCGGATGCTGATCCCCGCGATATCGGGGGCGGCGTGGGCGTGACGAATCTCGCCTCCGACACTGCTGCAAGCGATATGAATTCGATTATCCAGCCCCCAGCGAAACGAATTCATCAAACCTTGAACATTCGATGTGCCAAACCCGGTCAATACTCGCTGTTTGACATCGGCCACACCGTCGCCGTTGGTGTCTTTCAGGTACAACAGGTCGGGGGCATCGCCGACAAACAAACCGCCGTCATACGGAAACAGTGCCGTTGGCCAAAACAATCCGCTGGCGAATTCAACACGTTCGTCGTAGACACCGTCGCCGTCGGTATCGATCAGTTTGGCGATCGTTGAAATGCCATCGTCACGGTTTTCGCTGTAACCTCGCATTTCACAAACATACATCGCACCGTGCTCGTCCCATTCGATTGCCACGGGACTGCCGATCAACGGTTCGGCTGCGACCTGCTGCATCTGAAAACCGTCGGCAACTTGGAACGTGGAAAGCGCGGCATCAGGGGCGGTGGGGGCGATCCGCGGCAGTTCGCTGGAGTAATCGGGCTGTTTTGACGAAGCAGGCTCCTTTGCCAACAGATCACCGCAGTTCAAAACAATCGTCGCGAAAGCTAACAAGCAGCTTTGTGTCATCAAGGTGTATCGATCGTTCATTCTGCCACCTCGTTCACTTTCAGTAGTGTTTTGATGCCGTCCATTAGCACGGTTTCGACTTCAGGAGCCACGTTCGATGCCGCCTGGCTCGTTTCGTAGCCACCTTGTTCATAAGCTTCGGCGGTACCGATGTAGCCGGGACCATAATCGCCGTAAGCCGCCATCGCGACATTCAAATCCGGCCGCAATGTCTTGGCTGCCAATTGGTATTCCACAAACAATTCGCCAGGCATGTGCAGCACGCGAACGTCGCCCACCGACAAACAACCCAAGTCGATCTTGTGACCATTTTCGCACCTCAGCAGCCATGCCAATTCGTCGGGGGCGCCCCAGTAACTGACGCCGTCCCACTTTGCCACGCCATCGGACAACGTTTGGCGGTCCAGATGTTTTGCAGGAGGTAGCGCCGCGCCGACGGTGGACC
>NZ_ANOG01000453.1 GCF_000346295.1 Rhodopirellula maiorica SM1
TTAGTCTCGTGCGTTTAGGCAATGCGATGCCGGTTGAATGCCCGATCCCGATTCCACGATTGACCAGCAAGCAGTTTGGAGATCTCGACTTCAGGGTGATGCCTGTCGCTTTCGAAGTCCATAACGACTTAGGCTGCAATTGGAACGAAATTGCTTATCAGTCGGAAATGAGTGTGAAGATTTTCGACAGGTTTGGCAGATCTGATCGCGAAGTACCGCTGACTGTCACGTTCGGGAATTTCCAAAAGACCTATCGGCTCGATCTGGTTGTCGAATCGGCTGGACGGTATGAACTAAAAACCGTCGCGGCTATCAAGGAAAGTCATATTGGTCAGGTCCTGAACTACCTTCGGTTACTCGATGCAACTCGAGCGAAAATCGTCAATTTTCGTCTACGCCGAGTCGAGTCCAAGTTCGTCAACTGTTCGGATACATTGGCACAGCGACGCGCATTCGAAGTGGACTCGGGTGATTATCGCGGCCCAGCGATTTTGCTTGATGTGACGATCTCAATGCTCCGAGACTTAGGCACCAAGCTCGCTAATTCGCTCTACACTGAATGTCTGCTGTCGAATGTTGGGCATACCCAGCGGCGGCAAATTTGGCGAGATCGAAACGTTTACCAGGATTTTGATTTGGTTGCGCAGGATGAGGCGTTCGTAGTCACATCGCT
>NZ_ANOG01000454.1 GCF_000346295.1 Rhodopirellula maiorica SM1
AGGGTGGATTGGGGGCTGGCCGCAGCGACCTTTAGTTTGCAGGAATCGCTTTGGTCTTAGCGATTTTGCCCAATGTCTCTATTGCCGTTTTCATCGCGACGGCGTCAATTTCGTGGACATTGATCGGGTCGCCGATCCCGCGAAGCATTGTGATCGTTAATCGACCGCCGAGATGTTGGCGGAACTCTTCGAGACCCTGCATCAATCGATCCACCGGCTCAAGACACGAATGCCAAAGTTGGATGCCGAGATCATGCAAGCATTGCACGGCCATCTCTGCGTCCTGGCGAGGCAATCCAAATTTGATCGATGAGTACAGACAATCAATTGCCACGCCGATCGCGACCGCTTCGCCATGGCGAATTTGATAGCGTGAAAGTGTTTCCAGTTTGTGGGCTGACCAATGACCAAAGTCCAATGGTCTCGCTTCGAGCATCTCGAACGGATCGCCTCCTTCAGTGATATGACGCATATGCAGCACGCAAGAACGGTGGATCGCTCGCCGCGACATATCGGGATCTCGATCCGAAATCTGCGACGCGTGTTCGGCTAGCCAGTGGAATTCGTCCGCATCCTTCAGCAGCGAAACTTTGACCGCTTCGCTCAGTCCGCTACAGAATTCGCGATCGGGCAGTGTTTCTAGCAAGGCAGAATCGTTGAGGACCGCCCAGGGAACAGCAAACGTTCCAATCCAATTCTTTTTGTCGAAATAGTTGATCGCGTTTTTCACACCCACCCCTGAATCTGCCTGCGCCAGCGTGGTGGTGGGCAGTCGCACCAGACGGATGCCGCGATGGGCGATCGCGGCGGCATAGCCGACGGCGTCTAACATCGCACCGCCACCAATCGCGATCACGTAGCTACGGCGATCAAGATTCAGGTCGTGAATTCGCCCCAAAATTTCTTCTACCGCCGTCTGCGTGTTTTTGATTGGTTCGCCTCCATCGACCAAAATCGTGGGTGACGTCAACTCGATCGAATCCTCGCTGCGGAGCTGCGATTCGATCTCGGCCACCCGTTCGCTCGATTGGGCCACCGATCGTTCCGCGATCATCAGCACCCGTGCACGACCGTTGTCTCCGCCGTCCAACAAATCAATCAATACCGAGAAATCATCGCCTGCGACATCGTCCGTGACCCTCAATCGATGAACGAACGAGGCGGTAAAGGCGATGTCGGTCGAATTGGAGAGACGATTCAGCATGGATATTTTTAACGAGGTGGTTGTTGTGAATTGCGCGCGGTGGACATCAATAGTGGCAAAACTTGCAGAGCGGAGAAGAACCGATGTCCTATCTCAATACTAGTACGTTTCCTCTTTCCAATCTCGCCAGAGCCAACGGAGTGAATCAGGAAAAATGGCACCGCCATGTTTTCCATTGTGCGCTTCGGTGCCAAAAACCAGTTTGTAGTCGTAGTCTTTAAACGCTAACGCCTTGGCCATTTGACGATTGGCCAAGGGCCAGTTTCCGAATTGGTTATCGAGATCGTTCTCGCCGTCTTGTAGAAATACACGAATCGGCTTCTTATCCGCTTTGCGAATCATGGGCGGATAATTGTGACCGCCGCGAAGATCCACAAAACTGCCGATGTGGCTGAGCACTTTTTGAAATTGGTCGGGACGATGCCAAGCGACACTAAAGGCGCAAATGCCGCCGGAACTGTTGCCGCAAATGGCTCGCATCTTTGGATTTTTCGAGATTTGGTAGTCTTTTTCGACTTCGGGAATGATTTCGGAGAGCAGGAATTCGGCGTAATCGCCACTGACCGTGTCGTACTCAAAACTGCGATTGCTCGGTCGGGGGCTCCAACCGCGTTTTTCGGGAAGTTCGCCTTTATGACCAGGATCGATCATCACGGCGATCGTGATCGGCATGTCGCCTTTGGCGATCAAGTTGTCGAAAACGACCGGGACTCGGAAATCCCCCTTGGTTCCTTCGAAGGCGTGGCCGTCTTGGAAAACCATCAATGCCGCGGGCGTTTTGCCATCGTACTGGGCTGGGACATACACGCTGTAGCGTCTCCGCGTCCCTTCGAACACCTTGCTTGAATCCCAGACATGCTGAGTCACTTTGCCATGTGGAACGGCATCGTTGGGTTGCGAGTCGGAACCATGTTGGTAGTCCTCGGCGATCACCGGGTGAACACACAGTGTCATGGCTAAAACGACGGGGGTGATCAAATAGGCCGCAAAAGCGGCGATCGCCGGCAACGCATGCATAAGACAGACTCGAAGGGACGGGAGGGAAAGTTGGGGGGAGGGACGCTGAGACGTCTGTTGCTATTTTAGCAGCTCAGAACCGTTTTTTCGCGTGGGCATGGCATGAAAAGGACTTTCATCGGGCTGCGTCCGCAGTGGGCTTATTCTGGTTGCCCGAGGGCGTGCTCTCGCGAACATCAAAATTCACCCTCTCTCTACCTTCCCTCTTTGAACCGATCGTGATGCAAAAAAAACGTTTAGGAAGTAGCGGTGTCGTTGTTAGCAATATTTGTATGGGAACGATGACCTTTGGTAACCAATGTGACGAAAAATGCAGTCGTGCGATCTGTGACTTGGCGTTTGATTCGGGAATTGATTTCTTCGATGCCGCCGAGATATACCCGGTGCCCCCCAACAAAGACACCGTTGGGGTGACCGAAGAGATTTTTGGACGTTGGCTAAAAAACAAGCCGCGAGAATCGGTGGTGGTGGCGACCAAAGTCACCGGGCCGGCACACGGATGGTTTTGCCCGCCGGTCCGTCATGGCAAAACGTCGATCGATCGGCACCAGATTTTGCGGGCGTGCGATGCCTCGCTTCGCCGGTTAGGGACCGACTACATCGATCTTTACCAAATTCACTGGCCGGATCACGGTTTGCCCTACGAAGAGGTCTTGGGGGCGTTGACCGAGCTGCGGGACGCGGGCAAGGTTCGCGTGATTGGTTGCAGCAACGAGACGAGTTGGGGAGTGATGAAAAGCTTGTGGACCGCCGACGTCCAAGGGCTCGATCGCTATGAAACTGTGCAAAATAACTTCAGTTTGATCAATCGCCGCTGCGAGAGTGAACTGGCGCAGGTGCTGCGAAACGAGAAAATGAGTCTGCTTCCCTACTCGCCTCGTGGGTGGCGGT
>NZ_ANOG01000455.1 GCF_000346295.1 Rhodopirellula maiorica SM1
AGAAGGTAAATTCACAGTGGAAATAACGTCGGTCGAGGAAGAGGGCAGAGTCGCAAGCACATAAAGGAAATCGCTAATCCGTGGTCAACGAAAAATGGTGGATGCGAAATCCCATGGTTGCCCGTTTGGACAGCAATGTGGAAGGAGTGGGTTGGGTACTGAGTTGAATGCGAATGACAAGAGATCCATAATCCGAAATCGACTTGTTCACCCAATCAGGTGGAAGTAAGAGATTGAGTGTCTGTCGCTGCTTGATAAGTTCATGTGCCGCCTCTGTTGCTCCGACGTCAAGGGTCAGCCAAAACGAGTCGCTAGTAGGAGGGCTCAGTTCGACTTTGAGCATCGTCGCTTGTTGCGTTGGGCGAAGGGGGATCGCAACTACCATCGGGGCGCCGCCCATCTGGACGAACTGCCCCGTCGTAGGGTCCGTTTGCACCGACGCTCCTGAATGTTTTGACGCCAGCGTTTCCAGAGGAATGGTGTACACGCTGTCGTTGAGGTCGACCACAGATGTCAGCTTAAAACTGCCGTCGAATTTTTGGCTTGAATCCACTCGTGGCTGCGACGCTACTTCAATACTCGTGAGTTGATGAGGTTCATCCCGGTCGAGAAAATGTTGAATGGTGCGTTGCTTTCCAAAAAAGATGCTTAGGTTGTCGGGCACGACGACATTGAGTTGGTCTTTTCGCCACTGGTTGGCCTGCCCCGTCATGAGGATCCAGTCGTTTGCAGGATCCGGCGATTGGAAATAGATCCAACTGTCGGCAGGCAATTGGACATGGCCGTTTTGTAAATCCAGATTTCGTCCCTGCATAGGGCGATAGCCGGTGTCAGAGATCCAGCGGTCATGGTGAATTGGTTTGGCGGCCACGACTAGCAAAGTGACGCAGCAGACCGTTGCGGCGATCCATTCCGCTTTTTGATTCAGGAAGCATTGTAGAACGCTTGTGAATAAGCAGATATTGAGAAAGACCATCGCATAATTGATGAACGCGTTGAATGCGAACATTTCGCCATCCATCATGCATCCCCACTTGAGCGTCAAGATCTGGGCAAGGATGGAGATCAATAGCAAGCTGCTGGTCCATCTCAGCCAGCGAAGCGATGCGGTTCGACGTTTCCAAGCCAAGCCTAGCCCGGCTAGCGTCAACAGCATGACGACAAGCCAACCGCTGTAAATCCACGGAAACGAGCTCAGCAGATCGACAAGCTCATCGGACTCGGGTGCGTCGTGGAAATCCCAATATCGATAAAATTGCAAGTAGTAGTTTAGTGATTGTTCGAGGGTGTGGTCCGGTTCATCGTGAGAGCGAATGTGTGAGAGAATGCGAGCGAGATTGCTGTCGCGTAATTTCAGCCAATCGGCAAATAATGGGATTAGGAAGGGGATCGTAATCAAGGCGCTCGCGGCGACGTCTCTTTGCCACAATGCATTCCGCACTCGGGTCCAATGTGTGGCTTTTAGCGAAGAGGGCGATGGGCGTTGCCAATAAATGACAGCGGCAATCGCGACTGCCGTTAGTGGAAGAACGAAGAGCGGTTGCGCTACATGTCCGTGGATACAAAAGCATGCCGAAAGAACAAACAACCATAGCCACTGTCGACTTCCAGCGACGATCGACGCGATGGATAGTAGCAGGCACAAAAATGGCATGAGCAACTGATGAGGTGGCCAGATGCTAATGAACGCTTGTTCGCAAAGTTGAAAATGAATGAAGCTCAGGCAGGCAATAATCAAGACAGGTTTCCAACGCCGTGCATGGGTGTAGATCACACAAACCGAAAGAGACCAGAACGCAGTCTGAAACAACATTCCCGTGAACAGCTGCGCATTGTGTTCCTGAGGGCAGATGCCCAGCGCGTAGTGGAAAATAAGCTGGCCAATTGCATAAACATAAAAGAACGCCGGCCCAGGGTGAGAAAACTCCCACCGTGAATAGTTGCCGTAGATCTCTTGCAGCCTCATTGCGTCAGCGATCTGAAGGCTGTTGGCTGCGAAATCCCCATCTTCGAATATCGGAATGACGAAGTAGTGTTGGAATCCGCTGAAGGTAAGGACCGCAGCGGCCAACAGGAAGCAGCAGAAAAAACATCGCCAGTAAGACGGGTAGCAAGATGGATTGAGTTTGGGGCGAAGTTCAGTCATGTTGTAACCGAATCAGTTCGCTGGCCGGTCAAGGATTTCTCGGCGATGAGACCGGTGGTGAATCAGTGGGTAGCGTGAAGGTTCGTAATGATTTTCCGCCGTGTAGGGAGGTAGGAAGTGGTCTCCTGCGAGGTCTTCGCGGACGAAAAATGCGTTGGTTCCTGTGAAGTCGCAGCCGACCAATCGGTATCCTTGCTGATGCCCTAGTAATTCGAGCGCCTTCAAACTTGCTCCGTAATTTTGGGTTCCATCCCACGTCCTTGTTGGCGAGTAGTTCGCTTTCCAGTCGATGTAGGGAGGGACGGTCGCGTTGTATTCGATTGCAACAACACGCGGCCGATATGCCGCAAGCGCTTCCCATACGTAGTAGGTGTTTTGGTCAATGTCGAGAGACAGAAAATCAAATTCTGTTGGGATGCCTGCCGCTGTGAATAATTCAGTGGCGTTCTCTCGCGTTACCATCGCCGTGATTGTTTTTAAATCGTTTGGGGTGATATCGTCGCGATGCTCGATCGTTTGCTTCATCGCGGTACCGCCGTCAATCCAGTAACCCGTCCATCCGCAGGCGACCAAGAATGCGGTGTTACTCTCGCGTCCATCTTGTAAGCCGATCTCGACAAAACATTTTGATTCGCTGCCAATTCGCCGAAAAATTTCAGCGATCATTCCGTCTTCACCGTTCTGCGAGTTGACTTGTGCGGCAAAGCTCAGCAGGCGTTTGGGGTCGCTAAAACGCTCATTCGAGGACCATTCATTCTCAATGCATCGAATCGCTTCGGTTTTTCGCATCGATGCAACCTCTTGGCGAACGTCTTGCAGGACTCCCGAGATTTCACGAAGCGTCTCGTAGATCAGGATTTGGTGCCGCAGTCCTGGCAGGCGAATAGCAATTTTTCCGAGAATATTTCTCATGATCGTTTCACCTGGGGGCGTCTTGCGTTGAGGTTGCGAAAGGGAGCGGGCTATTCTATCGACTCGATCGCACGTTGATAAGCATTTACCGTCATCTGGCCACATTGTTGCCAACTAAAACGTTGTGCCCGTTCCAAGCCGGCAGCGGATAGAGAACGACGCAAATCGTGGTCTGCGTAAACTCGTGTCATGGCGTCGCCCAGATCGTCCGGTTGCTCGGCATCAATCAGAATGCCGGCATCGCCAACCACCTCGGGCAATGACGAGTTATCCGAGCAGATGACTGGCGTGCCGCACTGCATGGCTTCTAATGGGGGAAGCCCAAAGCCTTCGTAAAGTGACGGGTAAACAAATGCGATCGCGTCGCTGTAGAGCGGAGCCAAGTCTTCTTCATCCACCTTTCCCGGTGTCAATATGTTCTGGTTCCCCGATTTCGCGAGGTATTGGATCAGCGAATCGATTTTCCAGCCCTTGGCTCCTACCAGGACGAGGTAGGTGTCTTTGTCGAGTTGGTTGAGGATTTGCTCAAAAACCGTGACCAGATGCCGAAGGTTTTTTCGCGGTTCGAGGGTGCAGACACTGAGGAAGTATTGAGCATTGAGCGGGATGTTCAATTTCTTGCGGACTTGCTCGATTTGCTGGGTGTCGGTGCAACGCGCGAAGTGCTCGGCTGCCGCTAGCGGCGTGACCACAGCGTGATCGGGATGCAGTGTGTCGCAGAACTGAAGCAGATCGTTGCGAGTGTTTTGTGAGTTGCAGATGATCCAGTCACGCTTCGTTAATTGGTCCAGTGTTTGTCGCTGGGTCATCGCAATCGCAGGATCAAACAGCTCCGGAAATTTGAGCGGAATCAAGTCATGTACGGTTAGAAATCGAACAGGACGCGGCAGCGAGAAATCGAGTTTAGGAAAGGAGTGAAACGGGCTATGGATGATGTCCGCGTTTTTCAGGTTTCGCTGTGAGAAAGTTGCAGTTTGTTGCATCCTCTTGCATGGCTCGATGAGTGGACGTACCAGGGGGTAGGCATGAGTCGAGGCGAGATACTGTACCGGACCTGCAACGAAGTCCACGCATCGGCGCTTCATCAGCGATGCTGTTATCGGTCTTTGTAAGCTTGGGTCGCACTGAAGAGCGTCAAGCACGTCCCAGGTGTGGTCTGGATTGCCGTAGGGAGTCCAGCTGAGATCGAGGTCGGGTTGTTGGATCAGGAAGCGAGCGAGTCGATCCACGTAGCGAAAAACACCCGTACGGGAATGGGGGTGTGCATGAGCGGCTCCGAGAACGGAAATGTCAAACAGGACACGAAGATTCATTGCGAGGTCACGCGACATGGATGTTGGTTGCCGACTGGTTGAGCAGTGTCACGCAGCGTAAGAGGACGTTTTGAGAGTGTTTTTCGAGGCCGTTGAGGCATACGTGGGGATTCAGCGTCGACATGCTTTGCCGAAAAGCATACTGCCGCTGATAAAATTCTAGTTGCCAAGGTTATTGGTGGACAAAACATTCTGTTTTCGTGATCAGCGGTTTTGAATTGCGTCTTTGTAAGCCTGTACGGTTAATTCACCGCATCGTTGCCACGTAAACTTT
>NZ_ANOG01000456.1 GCF_000346295.1 Rhodopirellula maiorica SM1
CGAACGATCACCGCATCGATCGCCTAAGGACACTGGGTTCATTGTCGAGATCGAAGATTTTGATCGTCCCAGTCCTTCGCGGTTGGAATTGCAAAACGTTCGACTGTTGGATCCCGAGACGAAACGCGAAGTCGCCAAGGTTTACAAGCTAAGCTGGAGCGAAGTGAATGACGGCGTTTCGATTGTGCTGCATCAACCCGAGTTGCAATCGTCGGAACTTGGCAATACTTGGCGATTGGTGCATGATCGATTTTTGTGCCAATCGATCTGCGTTTCCACGCCGGTCCGTTTTGCCGCCAACGACTTGACCCTTCACAGCGACGCTGGGCCGATGACGCTGCGTGATGTCGATGCATGGATCGAACCGTGCAACCCATCAATGATCGGCAGTTCGACGCGAGCGACGATCGAATGTTTGCCGACCGGTCAGCCCACCGATCGCGGATTTCGCATCGAAGTGGTTCGCGACCGTAGCGGTTTGGCTCCCGTGACGATGTGGACGCTCGAAACCGGCGACACTGCCCTGCCCTGCTCTGCCCTGGCCCAGTACAGCGATGTGATGGCGATGCTGGGTAATGAGGCCACGTTCTCGGGCATGATGCGATGGTGTATCGAGCCTGATGGTTGGTGGGTGGATTTGAGCACGTCGCGATTCGATCAAGTCGATTTGGCGAGGTTGTTCCAGCGGTTGCCGCATCAATTAACCGGTAACGCCAGTTTGCGATTTCGCCGCGGGATGATTCGTCCGGGCAAAACGGTCGACGTGATTGCCGAGCTGCGAGCGAAAGAAGGTTTAGTGGGAACGTCATTGCTGGCGTCAATGCAGCGAGATCTTGGAATGACGATTCAGACCGACATCACCAGCTCGCGTCCAGTTCCCTACGACCACTTGGCAATGCAGTTTCAAATTTTTGGTGCCAAGATGACACTCGATGGGATCTGCCGCACCGAACATGGTTATGAAGGCTTGCCCGCCGGCGTGGTCTTTATTGCCGACGGTTACTCGATGGTACAAGCTCGTGAGTTAGAGATGCCTGCGATCGAGTTGGCCAAAGCGGTCGCACCGTCGCACAGCGTGTTAGTGCCAATGTCCGAGCAGACGACGCCTCTGATGCAGTGGTTGTTGCCTCCGAGCCGATCGCTTCCACGCGACCCCAGTCACTCGCCTCCGCCAAGGATCCAGACCACGCAAACCTTCAGCGGCGGCCCCACGATCAGCGAACCGTAGTGGCGTTTGCCCCGGTCCAATCTCGCTCAGCTCAGCGGGGGGTTCGTGTTCACTAGGCTTTGGCAATCCTAATGGGATTCGCTAGCTTTCGTCCATTTCCTCTGCATTACGAACTCTTTGTCATCGTGGCAAAGTAGATCAAGTTTTACGTCGACAGCGGTGCCGTCTTTCTTCTGTAGTGTAAGCGTTCCTGCGATGTACTTCACAAACTTTGCATCCACTTTGTGCTTTCCATCGCGGGTCGTCCATATTCTCCACTTGCGAGCATCGGCGGCCAATGTCTTTTTCGCATCCGAATTATCGTGTGCGAACGGTTGAGGATTGGCATCCGCTCGTTTCATGTTTTTATCGTCGTTCGCGGATCGTGACGAATCCGCTGCGATCGACTTGGTTCCCTGGAAAGGTCCGACCATCCGATAACGACGGCGCAGCGTGTCCATGATTGCTTGGTAGATGTAGTTGTCGGTTTCAGAAGCCTTTTGATTGGCTTCGCTCCAGTCTGCGTACTCCAATTCTTTGAACGCAATGTCATCCATTTTTCCAAGTTCGATCAAAATCTCACGCATAATATCAGCGCCTGTCAAACTCAGATCATTGAGAACGGGCGAACCGTCCGAGTAACGCAATCCTGCGACCCCTTTAAGTTCCGGCGTCAGAGGTAGTGTTCCTTTCGGATCCGTTCCCACTGCGATGGGATTCCACAAGACAAATTCCGCGTCGTATGTCATCGAAAAGAGGGTGGGGAGATTCATCGCTGGTTGCGGCCACGGTCCTTGAGGGAAATATTTAACATCACCGATACCGTCTTTACCGAGGGCATGTTCTGACCAACGCGTCTGTCCCTCCAGGAACCAACGTCTCTTGAAGTACGTGGCACCGTATTGGACCAGATGAAAGAACTCGTGTGCCGGGGTGATGTTCTGTGAGGCAACAACATGACGTCCAATGTTCATAACGATTGCACGGTCGTCTGGTTTGCCCTCGGGAATTTTCCTCGCTCGTTGCGATTCGTCGTAGGCCGCGCCGTTTCCACCGCCAAATTCTTCGCGATCGCGAAGATATACCTCAATGCACGTCACGCCCGGATATCGCTCGCTGGTCAACGGATCGGGGAACTCCAAAACGTCACAGAATAGCTTCTTCGCGGCCCAGATCTGCTTCGTGATGTCCTCCACATGATCGGGAGTGCCCGAAGCGTTCGTATCCTCCAGTGGCACTGCGGAAGGCCCTTCCGTCGCATAAAAAACACGCACGGAGTCAAACACGAAATGTTTTGGCAATTCGGATTTGTTCTGACCGTACGAGTACTCTGGCCATCCAACTCCAGCCACGAGCAACATCAGAACGCACGCCTTACCAAGCTGGTCGTTTCTTACTTTCCAGATCATTGCACCACTGAGCCCCGAATGTGCTCACCCTTAAAATTCAAAACAACGCATCCGAATTATTAATGAGCGAATTGCAGTCTCATGGATGTTTGTGCAATCCGGCAGGCGGTGCGTCCGATTTTGAGCGTATTGAAGCCTCGTGTTTTCAATCGATCGACGATTGATTTCTGACCGATTCTAGAACAGCCGGGACTACAAGTGCAAGCACTTGTGGTCCGTTTTGAAGAAGTATGTTGGTTTGTGCGGGTTCGATTCCTTAGTCGCAACGCGCCGGCAGGCTGTAGCCAGGGACGTAAGTCCCTGGAAAATGAAGCGAATGCGCCGTGAGTCACGAAGTGACGACAGGAGTTGTTCGGCATCGTACTGAAGTCGTGGGGTGCACTCGGGATAAAAGTGACGCCGGGCAAAAAACAACGCTGATGACAGGCAGGATGCCTATCCCACTTGCCTCGGCGGTGGAGGCAGAGGGATGCTACAGATACACCCTGTCTCGGCGGTCACAACGACTTGATTCGTGGATTCCGCCGGGACAAGCCCGCAGCGGAGATCCATCGCGGAGAACAGATTTGTAGGTAGCTGCCAGTTGTCGTCCCGACCGGGGCAAGCCCGGCGGAAGCGTAGGATATCGAGACGTGCGTGCGAGACGACGCATGCCTTTATGCCGATTCGAGGTCGCTGGGTTTGCGGCCGAATGCGATTCCTGCGGCGATGAAGGCGGCTTGGGTTGCAATGAACAGGCTTAACCACATCAAGACGCCGGAGGTGAAACCGTAGCTGTGCAGTCCAATGCCAAGCTCGTTCGTGCCAAACCAGCTCCAGGTGGTGACGATATTGCCACCGATCGCCAGTACACAGAAACCACGTGCTTTGACCATGCCGTCCCAGCGAGCGTGCAACATCAATGCGTTCCAGATTACGATCAACAACGCTCCGTTTTCCTTCGGATCCCAGCCCCAGAAACGCCCCCAGCTGTCGTCAGCCCACAGCCCGCCTAGGACCGTGCCGACGAAGCTGAACAGGATTCCGAAACAGGCGGCACCGTAACACATTCGGTACAGATCCTTCATCACCTTGGCGTCTTTGCCAACCCAACCGGCTATCAAATAACCAATCCCGATCGTGCCGGCGACCAACGTGGCGACGTAACCGAGCGTGACGCTGATCACATGAGTTGCTAACCAGAACTGCGTATCTAGTACCGCTTGTAGCACCGGCATCGTATCGCCGGTGTTCAGCCCATAGGCGACCAACAGCGACATCACACCCGCGACGGCGGACAACAGGTTGCCGGTACCATATTTGAAAATCCGTTCGACGACTAAACCAAACAACACTGCGGCCCAGCCGATAAAGACGGCCGACGAGTAAAGATTGATGACCGGAGCGCGGCCAGTAATGGCAATGCGGCACAAAATCGTGAAGGTGTGAATCGCAAGTGCAATTGCCAGCGTTCCCCAGACGGCTTGTCGCATCCGAGGCAGATGGAACAAAAAGTACAGTAGTCCTAAGACGGTCGACGCGAGATACAAAAACATCGTCACACCGGTGGGCCAATTGGATTGCATCCATCGTTCCAGCGAAACCATCCCCTTGTCGTAACCGGGGATAGGGTAGCTTTGCACCGCGGCGAGATGTTCATCGACGGCGGTGTTGAAGCCGACCGTGTCCGTGTCGCTGTACGCTTTGATCACGTCACCAAATGACTCGATCGACGCTTGGGGCGTCACGCCGGTTCCGAGCGAGCTTTTGACCATGTCAAAAAACGCGGGGGCGTAAGCCGACCACTTTGGATTGTCTACCGATTCCTCCGCAACGTTCTCGACCGGAGGGATCACGGCCGGTGCTGGCATCTTAGCCAGACTTTCCATTCGCATTTCTAGTTCCCGTATCGCGAACATTTGACGATCTTGTTCACTGGTCCCCTCCGGAAAGAAGCTGGCGGGGAATTGTGATGGTGTCGGAATCCGAAACGCTGCCGCGGTCAACGTGTAGTGACGCGTACGCCGATCCAATTCGATCAACTTCTTTTCTTTGAACGATTGATTGACGGCCTCTTTTTTGCCAGCCGCTTCGACAAGCCTTGCTGCTTCGTCCCATTGCTCGCGAATTTCGTTTAGCGAGTACAGTTTGCTTTTGCGTCGCTCGAGCCCTAGTTCGCTGCGTACCTCTTCGGCATCAATGCGAAACATCGGCAAATCGTGCAGCGCGGGATCGTCGATCGCTACTTCCATCAACCACTGCATCGCCGAAATCGAGCGGCCAGAGGTGTGATCTTGGATTTCTTTCGGCGCCGTATCGAGTTTTAACGATTCTCGATTACTGATCGCTTTCAGCGTTTGACGGGCGTAGGCGTCCAGCGGCATCACGCGGCCGCCGAATTGGGTCGGGATTTTGCCCGCGGTATAGAAGTCGAACTGTTTCATCCGCTCACTCGGACGCATCGAGTTCATCACGGCGGGCCAAGGAATCAACATCATCAGTGCAATTCCGGCAAACGCGGCGACTGTGGCAACTACAGGCCACTTCGAAGGAGGCGTCTGATTGAATTCCGCCAGTGCCGCCAGCTCTTTGCGAGTTTCACGTTCCCGGCGATCCAGGAATCGTGTCAGCGTGCCGAGAAAGTGAACCAGCATGCCGAGCGCCGTGATGCTGCAAGCGACGTAGGGAATCAGCCAACCCGAGTTGCGGACAACCTGAATTCCGGTCATCTCTTTGCCACCGGGAAGTGGGGTGTAGTTGGATTGATAAAACGTTTCGCCACGATAGCGAAGCGGATTGTTCATCCACACTCGATCTTTGCGGTCTTCGCCGGTTTCCGTATCGATGATGCGAATGAACGACGAGTAATCACGTGGCGTATCGCTGCCGCTCCAGTTCACACGGCGAACGTCTTCGAGTTGTACCCAATACGGTTTGACTTCGCGATGAAAACGCAGGCCGATGTCATAGCTCTTCTCATTTACCGTAAATGAATCGAAATCGTTTTTGACTGGTTCCCCGGGGACCAACATTTCGCGATCCGAAATGACTTGACTCAACAGGTGTGTTGCGATCGGTTCGCCCGACGTCTTGTCGATCAGTTCGACGTAGGCCGACGGAACATTGATTGCGCCATCGGTTCCGCCCGCCTTGGTCACCGGGATGGCTTTGACTTCTAATCCAATACCGGCGGTGGCGATGTTGTCTTCGCTGTCAGCTTCTTTAAGCGTTGAATTGGGAAAATACTCAATTACTTTGACGTTGACCGGAAGCGTTTCGTCTTCGATCAGTGAACCTGATGCTGCGGCTTGTTGCAGACGGCTGCCTGGAATCGCAATGATGTTGTCGACGCCATCGAGCCGTTCGATAAAGGTCAGTTCCACCGCATCCAAATTAACCAGCGTGTTGGTCGATTCGCCTTCGACCAGACTGAGTCGTTGTTCAAGTTGACGGTCTCCGAAGGTGAATTGGCCCACCATCAACAGTCCAACGCCCAGGTGTAACAGCACGTTGCCGCCCTGTTTATTGAACACCAGTTGGCAGCCCACCAACAGGATGCCGCCGACGCCGAGGCCTTTGGTTAATTGCCAAACGATCCGCAGTCCGGGGTCACCGATACGAAAACCGCTGAACAAGGATGACACCAATAGTAGCGCAAATAACCCACCTAATTGGTACAGCAGCATTGCGATTTTTGCGTTGCGAACCTGAGTTCCCCATGCGACAGCGCCGGCCGCCAGCAATCCAAGTCCGACCAACACACAACCCCACAATGCGTCGTAAGAAATCGGTGGCGTGCCTTGCAGTCCGTCGTCGTTGTGTCCGGCCAACACGACCAATCCGGTGGCGACCAAACCGGCAACCAAAAATCCGATACCCAGCATCAGCTTCGATCCGCTGGCGTGAATTCGGAACCGCGTGATTTTTGCCGCGACCAAATTCACCATCAACAAAAATCCGATCAATGCTCCGCCCGGAAACGGAATCATGCCCGGTAATGGCTCGCTGTGCCGATAGAACGCTTGTGGGACAAAGTCATCAAAATGCAACATCGTGAACCACGACAGGAAGTATTGCTGTTTCACTTCCAACATGTTCATCTCGTCTTGGGCGAGCGTGCCGACCAGGACGATAATCAACGATAACGCAAAGAGCGTCACGGTCATTTTCAGCGAACCGAGCCAACGCAACGCGACATGACTGAACTCGCCGAATGAATCTTCGGTTTGATGATCGATGTATTCGGAATGCGAAGTGGTTGTAGCCATGGTTTTGGTGATGAGTGAGGTGGGGAGGGGGGCGAGCGTTTGCTGGTTGTTTGGAAACAACTTCAGCACGTCAGTGCTCATCCATTGATTTTACACTGCTAAAGTTGGATCGATTCGAGGAACGACTTGATTGCCTCGGATTCGGCGGTCACGGTTTTGGCAGGGCCTGTCATTTTGATGAACAAACTGAACCCTTCGTCCAATGGGACAATGGTGGCGTCGATCGCCGTGCCAGCGTCGGGGTCTGAACCTAATAGTAAGAACCGTTGGGCATCTCGGCCATCAACTTTGACTTTTTCAGCATCTTCGAGCGCTTTGTCGACGACTTCGTCTGCAACGCCTTCGGGGCGGATTTGGCCGAGCCAGCGAGCGACGTTGCCACGCAGGTCGCCTCCGGCCGGAATGACCGTGATTTCGGCTTCGGCATCTTCGGGGCCAACGTTGAACGCCGCCATTCGCATGCTGGACATTCGCCCATCACGCCAACCTTCGGGACGATCGTATTTGAAACGCGAAGCAGGACTTTCCGCCGAGCCGCCGGCGCCGGATGCTGGTGCTTTCGAGGCTGAGGAACCCGCTGCCATCGAGCCGCCAGCGACACCGCTATGGATATCGTCATTGGGCATCTGGCCGCGAGACATTGGGCCGCCAGTCATACCGCTCATCATCGGCGGGGACCCGCCACTTGATTTGCCAACGATATCGACCCAAATCGCAGTTCCGTCGGCCGCTTCGATTTCAATCGGTTCACCGCTTGCCCATTTTTCGCTCGATGGCGCTAAACCGACTTGCCCTCGCCAACGATTGACGTTCATCGCCACTTCGGCGTCCCAGTCGGGTTGTTTGGGGAGTGACGACACACTAATGTCGAGCTGCTTGTTAGGCGTGTTGACGTCGATCGAGGCAAAACGCATCGGCTTGGATCCCCCGAGCTGCCAACCCTCTGGTAATTCGCCGAGCACTGGTTTGTCATCTTCGAACGTGATCGATTCGACAAACTTGCGAAAGTCATCTTCGACTACGGCAACCGCTTCCTCAGGAGCCGCGGTGATCTTGAAGAACCACGTTTGATCGTCTTTAGGGACCATCACCGCCAGCATGCGGTCGTTGCCCGCACGAAGTTGCTCGGGCACCTCGGTCGGAATCGAATAGGTCACGATCGGATCGGTTTTCTGACAACCGGATGCGACTGCTAGCAGTAGCATGACGCAAGAGATCGCGAGGGTTCGGGGAGCAAAAAAGCGGGCGGTCCGCAACATGTCGGCCATCAGAATCCTGGAGCTGGCTATGGGGGTAGGGCGAAACAGGGAACACTGCATTTTGCGGTTCCAGCCTGGTTAGGTACGAACCCATGAAGGTCCGGTTAGGTACGAACCCATGAAGGTAAGGTGCCCCCACTGAATTAGAAACCCCGCAGGCGTTTGTTTCGTACCCACGATTCTAACGTACCGGGGTTCCCAGCGGCAGCGAAATTTCAAAACTCACCGCTGCTGCAAAGCAGCCATCCCACCGGCAAGCCTACGACGTCGTCGCCAAAACAATTTCGCGGCCGAAAACAAGGACGGGATGTAGCGGCAGCCGTTAAGACTTTTACCGGATTTTCCCGAGCAATTCGAAACTTACAGATGAGTTTCGTCACCTGAAAATCTGCTTTGACAAAGCCGCCAAATCGTCCGCTTGCCTGCGACAGCATGTCACGGCGGCAAAAGATCACAAAGGACCGTGATCGGCGGCCGATTGAGCCTCTACCAACCCATCAAGCTGATCAGCGAATCGGTCAACGAGCTGACTGGGGCAGAAGGCTCGGTATAAGTCCACATGTTGCGAAGCAAATCGGTCATCAACATCCCGCCTAAACTGAGAACGCCGATGATCATCACAAGCGTCAAACATTGCAGCAAGGTGAAAGGGACTTCGTAAGTGCTAACCGCAGACGGCCCACTAGCGGTCTTGGTTCGTGTCGCGGTCGAGGTGATTCCGACACCTTCGGCAGCGACTTCTTCGCCTTCGACAAATCCTTCTTCGACCGGAGCGGCTTCGGCATCAAAGGCATCGCCGCCGAATGCATCAGCGTCGCCAAACGAATCGCCACCCAATTCGACCGGCTCGCCGATCAATTCGGAATCTTCGACTTCGATGACCTGAGAATCGCTATCGATCTCGGACTCTAACCCGATGCCCGAAGGGGACAATTGGAACTCTTCGTCGGCTTGGAAATCGACCATCGATCCGTCACCGCCGACACCCGAAGCACTGCTGCCGACTCCGCTGCCGTGGGAAATTTCGCCGCCAAGATCGAGTGCGGAAACACTGCTGCCGGCCAAATCCAGAGGTTCGCTTTCCAGCGACAGACCGCTATCCGATGGGCTCATCAAATTAATGCCGCTGTCACCCGCAACCGACAAATCGTGTTCGGCACTGTCGATGACAAGATCATCATCATCGTCGGCAATCAGCAAATCGTCGTCATCATCAAGCGAGAGGGCGTCATCGCCACCGGGGATCACGGCACCCGAACTGAGGGCGCCAAGTCCGAGACTGCTGCCCAATCCCGAAGAGGCTAGCAAATTCTCGCTATCTCCCGAGATCAATCCGCTGCCGCCTTGTTCAGCGCCCAGCAAATCAAGCTCACTCAAAACATCGCCACTAAGACCCATCGAAGATGCTTTGCCACCTCCGGCTGCGGGCGAATCAAGTTCGTCCATCAATTCCAAGCTGCTCATCCCCGAAGATTTCAGTTCCGAACCGCCCTTGGAAGTCGATGCAACGTCGTCCTCGAGGATATCGAGTTCGCTATCGTCGGCACCGATGACGATGTCGTCGCTGTCCTCTTCGCTAATCGGAGCAAAGCTAAGGTCGCTGCCCTGTCGATGCCACTGCCAACAATGTCGCTGCCTAGATTGATGCCCGATTCGGACGCCAACACGTTGGTTGGTTCGGAATCCAGTAGTTCTTTGAGTTCCGCATCGGTGACGGGGCCGGTGCTGCCGGCGTTGGGTTCGATCGACAGATCAATTTGTGCCGAGTCGTGGCTGATCGCAGGTTCAGCGAGACTCAGCTCGCCCGAGTCGATCTCGAGTGGTTCTTTTTTGACTTCCAAATCACCATCGTCCGGACTGATATCGGCAAGATCGCCCAACAGATCGTCGCTGTCGCTGGCTACCAATGCGACGTCGCTGCCCACATCGCTGCCGCCTGTGACCAAGTTCACATCGCTTCCACTACCGCTGGTCGATGGTTCGATACCGAGTTCGACATCACTACCGCTGCCGTCGCCTGCATCGGCATCGTCGCCGCCAATGATATTGGTGCCGCTGCTAAGCGAAATACCGGATCCGATATCCATGTCGCTGACAAGATCGCCTGATCCGCCGAGCATATCGCCCACGTCTCCGGCGGCCAGCTCATCGGCCAGTCGGCTGATTTCGTTTTCAGGAAATTTCCAGCTCGCTCCGTCGCGGAATCCTCGGACTTCACCTTGGCTACGAAGCTCGACCAAGCGGTCGGTAGGAATGCCTAGCTTTTTCGCAGCGTCTTCGAGGGAGAGATAATCAGCCATGTGTGTTCTTTGGCTCCGGTAAATCGCAGTGCGAAATTCAGGATGGGCGAATAGGGACAAGCGGTCTGATTCATTGCAGACCGGTCGGAAACTGTTGAATTGTGGGTTACGACTAGACGCCTATTGTGCCTCAAATTACCTAATTTGCTACTTTTTACCCTATTCATTTGACGAATTTCTTCGGGCAGGGGCGAAGTGGCATTGAGCTGAAGCGAAAAATCGGCGTCGATCGGGCGACTGCTGACCAGCCGAATCGTTCCCGATCTATCAATATGATACACAGCCATCCAAGATTTTCCGGTATCGATTAGCGTAATTGTCTGACTTCCCGAGCCGTCAGAATGGGAAAAACCGATCATGTCGCCTGCCGCACCCACTTGATAGGGGCAGCATTAGCCTGGCCGACCACTCCCAATACCTTCTCGGCTTGGCCACCCGAAACGTTTTGCTCTGTTAATCTGACGTTTCTGGCGAATGAGGCAATGTTTCTGTTGGGGGGTAATCGTCGGCGGTTGGCTGAAGACGTACGACGTGGCGACAACCACAA
>NZ_ANOG01000457.1 GCF_000346295.1 Rhodopirellula maiorica SM1
GCGCTAACGAGGCAGCGTTTATTTCGATTCATCACGGACCATAAGATGTGCAACGAGCTGTAACATCTCGGCATTGTCGATCGGCTTGCTGATGTAGTCGGTGCAGCCGGCTGCAATACAAGCTTCGCGATCGCCCTGCATTGCGTTAGCGGTTAATGCGATAATCGGGCGATCGAAGCCTTGTTGACGCAGCGTTCGCGTCGCTTCGTAACCGTCCATCTGTGGCATTTGCATGTCCATCACGACAAGGTCAAACGGTCGATCACTAAGCTCGGCCTGTTGAACTTTTTGGACCGCATCGTGCCCGTTGTCCGCCGTCTCGATGCTGGCACCGGCGTTTTTCAAAATGCGTGCCGCCAAATAGCGAATGTCACGTCGGTCGTCAACGATCAGAATCGAACCGGTGATTTTGACGTTGTTTAATTCGACCGTTGGCTTCGACGTGGAATTGAGGTCGGGATGGATGTGACGGACGTTTTCGTTCGTGCCACAATCCACCGCTAATGAAAACACACTGCCACGACCGAGTTCGCTTTGAACTGAGATGTCACCACCAAACATGCGGGCGAAACGGCGGCAAATGGTCAATCCCAATCCGGTGCCGCCATAGTTGCGGGTTGTCGACGCGTCGGCTTGAGCGAATGGCTCGAACAACGCATCAATTCGATCTTGGGGAATTCCGATCCCCGTGTCGACCACGTCAAACTGTAACTGGGACGCCGCCGCGACATAGCGAACCACCAGCCGCACGGATCCGGTTTCGGTGAACTTGATTGCGTTGCCCAGCAAGTTCACCAAAATTTGACGCAACCGCAGTGCGTCGATTTCAATGGTTTCCGGGATCAATCCATCGAATTCGATTGCAAAATCCAACCCTTTCGCTTGGGCGCGTGCCTCGAACAATGAACGCAGATCGGACAACATGTGGTCCAGCCGCACGCGGTCGCGTTCCATGATCAGTTTTCCCGCATCGATCTTGGATAGATCGAGAATATCATTGATGATGTGCAGTAAGAATTTCCCGTTGCGACGGATGGTTTCCAGGTAGTTTCGATGCTTCGGGTCACTCAAGATGTCACTGAGGATATCGACATGGCCAAGGATGGCGGTCATGGGTGTGCGGATTTCGTGCGACATGTTGGCTAGAAATTCGCCCCGACTTTGATTGGCGACTTCGGCAGCTCGCCGTGCTTGTTCTAACGACGCTTCATATTCTTTTTGGGCCGTAATGTCTTGGATCATGCCAACCAATCGCACCGCGTGACGCTGGTTGCCTTCGCCAACGAAGAATGAGTGTCCGATATCTCGCAGCCACCGCGTTTGGCCATCGACAATAATACGGAATTGATGGTCGTGCCGTTCGGTACCGCCCGGCTTGATCGTTTCCTTATAACATTGCTCGAACGCATCTCGATCCTCGGGATGCAACAAGCTTCGAATGAGCTCCCGAGAAATTCGTGTGTCGGTAGGCAATTGCATCATCTGGTACAGTTCGGGTGACCAGACCGCTTGCTCTTTTTGAATGTCGTAATCGTAGCTGCCAAAGCCGGTGGCTTCACATGCTAATCGCAAGCGAGCCTCGCTTTCACGAACGAGCCCTTCGTTACGACTGCGTTCGGTATTGTCGCGAATCACCACTGCAAACCCGGTATGTTGGCCTAGATCATTTTGGATTGCCGTGATCACACCGCCTCCCCAAAACGTGCTGCCGTCGCTGCGTTGTTGCCAGCGTTCCGAGCTGAAATGGCCACTTTGGCGTGCTTCGACAAGTTCCGCGTCCAGTCGTCCCTCGTCGCGATCTTGTTGGGTGCCCAGTATCAAAAACGATCGACCAATGATGTCATCATCGGCGTAACCAAATAGCCGTTCGGCACCTCGATTCCAAAGCGTGATCTTGGCGTCGGCATCTAACATGAAAATCGCGTACTCGGTCGCGTTTTCCACCAACAACCGATAGCGTTCTTGGCTCTGCTGTAAATTTCGTTCTGATTCCTTGCGTTTGGTAATTTCAACGAAGGTGATCACGATGCCTTCGATACGATCGTCCGTACTGCGGTAGGGTAACACGCGAGTCAGATACCAGTTTCCCGAGTGGTCTTGAACTTCGCGTTCGATCGGTATCAGTGACCTAAGCACTTCATCGCAATCGGCCAGCATCTCTTCGTAGCCAAGCCGGTGGGTGAAATCCGAGAGCGGCCGGCCACGATCGGCCATTCGCACGTTAAACAATTCGCTGATGGCCGGCGTGAACCGCAGGATCCGCATCTCGCGGTCCAGAAATAACGTTGCGATATGAGTGGCGGCTAGCAGGTTTTGGAGGTCGCTTGAAAGCTGCGCTAGTTCTTCGACTTTGTGTCGGTTTTCCTGGTTTACGGTCTGCAGCTCTTCATTCATGCTCTGCAGTTCTTCTTTGCTGGTTTCCAACTCTTCCATCGTCGAGCGGAGTTCTTCGTTGGTCGATTGCAATTCTTCATTGCTGGCCTTCATTTCTTCTTGGCCCGTTTCGTACTCTTCGATGATGGATTGCAATCGCTGTTGCGTCATCTCGAGTTCGCTCTGCAGTTCGGCTACTCGGTGGTCGTTTTCGGTAGTCGTCGATCGGTTTCCCTTTGTTGCCGTCGCGGAAACCGATTTTGCGATGATGGGTTGTTCATTGAAAATGACCAACACGAATCCGTCTTGGTTGGGTTCGATCGCAGGTCGCGCATCCATTGTCACCTGCGCGGAGTCGCCGTTGAAACGAACCTCGATCGGTTTACCCGCTGTGGGCTGCGATCGCTCGCGAGTCGAATGTAAGATCGATCGCAATTCAATCCGTAGCTCTTCGCGAACGAGTTTCAGAACGTTGGCTGTTAATTCCCCGCCGGGATGAATCAGATAGCGCCCGGCGTGCTCCGAGATGTGCACGACTTTATCATCCGGCGAGATCAATAAGCTTGGCGGTGCGTACCGTTCGACCATCCGCGCATGCAATGTTCCATAGGCAAGTGGATGATTGCGAGCTTCGCTCCCACGTTTGTCGCCGATCATATGGCCTGTGGTCAGCGGAAAAACCGGCAGTCGTGGTTCGGGGGCCGGCACATTGCGTTTCTGATAGATGCATTCCTTTTTGTGTTGGGACCGAAACAGTTCCGAGTTTTCGACAGTTTCGGAAGACCCTAACACCAGCCATCCGTCCAAACGCAATGCGTAGTGGAATAGCTCGATAATATCTTTTTGGATTTCGCGTTGCAGGTAGATCATGACGTTGCGACAAACAATCATGTCGAGCCGCGAAAATGGCGGGTCGCCTAGCAGATTGTGGGGCGTAAAGACGACTAGCTCGCGGATCTCTTTGCGGATCCGATATCCGCTGTTTTCTTTGATAAAAAATCGTTTCAGCCGCGCCGGGGATACATCGGTGGTGATGTCGCCCGAATAGAATCCATCACGTGCGGTGGCAAGTGAATGTTCATGTAAATCGCTAGCAAAAATCTGTACCTTCGGTGGAGTTTCTTGCTTCGCTGCCTGCTCGGTCAGCAGCATGGCCAACGAGTAGGCTTCTTCGCCCGTCGCACAACCGACACTCCAAACTCGAATCTCGTCGTCGGGCCCTTTGCTCTCAAACAACTTTGGAATGATAACGCGTTCCAGCCGACTGTAGACCTCGCCATCGCGAAAGAAATTGGTCACCGTGATCAATAGATCATCTGCCAAAATCTGCACTTCTTCGGGTTCCTCTCGCAACCGCTGCACATATTCGCCAAGCTCGCGGATTCGGCAAAGCTGCATCCGGCGCACGATCCGACGCATGATGGTCGATCGTTTATACCGCGTGAAATCCCAGCCGACACGAGCATGTATTTGGGCAAAAATCTTCTGTAGCAAAGCGAGTTGCGCATCGGTCAGTGCCTCGCCACTGGTCGGCACCTCAACACGAGGTCGGGATTTTGCCAGCGTCAATACTTCGCTTGCGATCCGCGACAGAGGCAAAACCACGTCTGCCAACCCGGTTGCGACCGCGCTTTGCGGCATGCCATCGTACTCGGCGTCGTTAGGGTCTTGGACAATGACCACGCCACCACGTTCTTTGACCTCCTTCATCCCAAGCGTGCCATCGCTACCGGTGCCGGTCAAAATCACCGCGATCGATTCGCCATCATGCGTTTTAGCAAGTGTACGAAAGAAGTGGTCGATCGGAGCGCGTTGTGATCGCTCAGCTTCCAGTTCGTCTAAACGCAAATGCGTGTCGATCGCCGTTAAGTTGCAACCCGGTGGAATGACGTAGACCTGATTCGGTTCTAACGGAATCGTTTCCGTGACTTGCTGGATGGGGATTTTCAGTTTCGGCTGCAGAATTTCCGCTAAATGGCTTTCGTGTTCAGGCGACAGATGGACAACAACGACAAACGCGATTCCCGAATCGCTGGGAACATCAGAAAAGAATTGACGCAGCGCTGCGAGACCACCCGCTGATGCGCCAATGCCAACCACGATGCAAGGATCTGGACGATGATTCGGATCCGATTCGTGGTTCGATGGCGTCACAGGGGGCCTGTCTAGGTAGGTATTGAGTTCATTTCGCAGATCCGAATTTTATCAGTCTTTAATGATGATGTCGCTAAGCGAAGTCGTCGGCACGTTACCGAATTCGCCAAAAAACATGTCGCCCCATCCGCCGACGATCCAGACCCATGATCAGAACAGTGATGGTCGAGACAGTGATGTTAAGGATGTCGCCACCGATCTGGCTCCCCTCGCTTTCGCCGGGCTTGTCCCGGTCGGTGCGACAACTGGCTGCTACCTGGCAAGCCGGCCAAGGCGGTCTTCCCTTTCCCCGCGAATCGCCGGTGTGATTCGCGGGGAATGGCAACGCTGTTTGTAGCGGTGCGGCGCAAGCCGCCCGGTCTAATCCGAACGTTTCACTCGCCAGAGTTCCTGGTGTTTCAACAGCAAACATGGGAATTCTGGCGAATCTCACTACTTGAGCATCCCCCAATGGTTGCCAAAGTAGATGGCATTGGGCCCCGCGCCGTGCCGCTACAAAATGCTTCACAGCGTTTGGCGTCAGGGCTAGCGATCAAATCCGTTCACGCATCTTTTACTTTGGTGGGTTTGCCGTCGCGAATCGATTGAGCCATCGCGGCCAGAATCCGCATGTCGGCCAATCCCTCTTCGCCCGGTGTTCGCGGTGGCCGATTGTCGCGAATCACTCGCGAGAAATGATCCATCTCGGACGCAAAATGGTTCGCCTCGGTGATCTCGTGGTGGGTTACAACCGAGTGCGAACCGGCATCCGATGGATGATGTGTCATCAAACGCTGGCCGTTGTAGCTGAACGCAGGCGATAATTCGATAACGCCATCGGCGCACGCCACGCGGTAGAAGTCACTGCGATGCGTGCCAAAGCTACAGTCCAAATTCGCCAAGACGCCTGAGGGGAAACGCAACAAACACGAGACGCTCTCGGGTACCTCTGCGAACCGTGGAGCGTCCTTGGGTTGATGAGCTTGAGCAAAGACTTCGATGGGTTCTTCGCCAGTCACGTAGCGTGTCGCGTTAATGGGATAGACGCCGACATCGCCGACGGGGCCACCACCTAGCTCCGCTGATAAACGGATATTCGGTGCCTCGACGTTGATACAAAAGCTGCCGCTGAAGGTTTTGATCTCACCGAATCGCTTCTCTTTGCAAAGCTGCATTACCTTACGATTGAATGGCTCGTAGTGAAGTCGATACGCGATCATCAGCTTACGATTTGCCTTGTTTGCCGCATCGATCATGCGGCGACACTCATCGATCGATACAGCCATCGGTTTTTCGCACAGCACATGTTTGCCCGCTTCCAATGCACGAATGGTAAACTCGGCATGCATCGAATTGGGCAGCACGATATAAACGACGTCGATGCGGTCATCGCCAGCGATCTTGTCAAAATTTTGATAGTTGTAAATTGCGCTATCGTCGACTCCGTAAGCCTGAGCAACGGTTTTCGCTTTGTCGGCATGGCCGCTGACTAGTGCGGTCGGCTTGGATAATTCACATTGCCCAAACGCGGGCATGATCTGGCCGAGCGCGAGCTGACCAAGTCCGACGACCGCCCAACCATATTTTTTCTGATGAGTTTTCGGTAGTTCGAGATTAGGAGGTTGTTCGCCCGGCGGTGCAAGCGGCACTTTTTTACCCGTGGTTTTGATCGATTGCCCGCCAACCGGTTGAATCTGTGAGTCGTCGGGGAATGAGTTGGCTTGGTCCGCAGCCGCCGCCTGGCTGGTGCCCGCAGCGATGGCCATCGAGGCGGTTCCAAGTTGAGCGAATTGGCGACGGTTCAATGAGTTGTTCATAGTGGATCGTTCTCACGTCACGGGGGTGTTGGAGTCGTTGCGAAAGTCGTTCTGGTTTTATGCGGCTTCGTGATCGTGCGCTCTCGGCGGCGAAGCCCGCGCGTATCGAAGTTGCGATGTTGTTATAGGGGCAACGCCCCGGAAGTTTGCCTAGCCCAGCCCAACGGGCTGGGTCCAAGGAATTCAATGAACCGTAGGGCCAACGGCCCGGTCGTTTGTTCGGCTCCATTGACGATTCCTAGGCAATTCGCCGGGCCTTTGGCCCGGCACACGATGATCAGCGCAACATCGAAACTGACGCGTCGGGTGATGAAGACGCTGTAGGCTGCTGGTCCTGTTTAAATCATTCGGAGCGTTGCTTTTGGTTTTGATGCGGTTGATGATTTTTCATCAGAATCGGTTTCCATGTCTCCATTCGCGCGAACAGATCGTCCATCGCAGCGACAACCTGGTCCGACGAACCTTGCCAACGAAAACCCGTTGTCTTGCCCTCGTGCGTGATCTCGACGTTTTCCATCAGTGTCGCCATCGGTTCGCTGCCCTCGGACCACAAGCGTTCGTAGGCGACAATGCCATCGAGAATCGCTTTGGTTTGTTTTGCAACCTCCTCGGACTGCGCCACGAAATCGGCCTGTTCGTACAACATGCCGTCGGATTGCTCGCCAAACGACCAATTGATTTGCTGGTGTTGTGCAAGGATCGGCATCGATACTGGATGTTTTTTCAGTTCGCCCAAATTGATCGCTGCTCCGTACATCCAAGCGTTTTTGATGGCGTCGGTTAATAGCGGAGAGTCTTTGCCGTCTAGCGATGGCGAATCGCCGCTCAACAGTTTCAGAGCCTGCTTGGCATTATCGACCGAAGACGCCAACAGGATTGTATCCGAATCGACCATGACCACGGTCATTTCTTCGTCACCCGAGGGACCTTGTTCGGACGGCTTTTGCTTGGACAGCGTGACCGTGTGCAGCGTGTGATCCTGCCACTGTGTTGTGCGATGGTTGGTGGCTTTTCGCAGTCGCGACTCGATCTTGTCCGTTTCGTAGCTGGCTTGAATAACCACCGTCCCGGTGTACTGGCGATAATCTCGACTGAACATTGTCAGTGATTTGAGGTCTTCAGGCGGATCGATGCCGTAACGTTTGTTCATCCAGCCCTGGACCATCTTGCGTAGCATCGGTTTCTCGTCGCGGATTTTTTGCAACACCTTAGAATCGCTGAGCGATTCGTAGTCGATGTGGACGACCCATTGTGCATCGGCGGGCACATGTGCCGGCTCAAGACGATCCGCATTGGCCGATGACAGACCGATTGTCGTTAGCAAAGCGAGCGAAAGAATTGCCAGTCGTGGATGAAGACGTGCCGGTGTGTGGGGGATGGAATGAAACATCGTAGGCTCTCCGAATAAGTGGCGTGCGAGTTCGTCCGTAGAAGCTGTTCTACGGCTGTGGTCGAGACTGCGATCGTCATGCCAAAATGCGGATCACGCTGTGATCATCCAGCGGCCGTGTCCTCGAGATAGGGCGTGAGTCCCACCGACAACGAAGCGTGTTGGACGCCCGCAATTGCCAGCTCCACGCCAATGGAATGGTATGTCGTTTGCAACTTCGGCATCGGAATACTTCACAGCGTTGGTTTCGCTGCAATTCAAACTCAATATTTAAACGGAGAATCGAGATGTACCTGCGACTCTTTCCAGTGTTGGGGCTGTCAATGTTCCTCTTGGCCGGGTGCAATCAAGACGTCGATGACGCCGTAAATCAAGATGTGACGCCCGATGAGACGACCGAGGCGGAATCAACTTCGTTACCGCCAAATACCGATGCGGTCGCGGATGCGAACACGAACACGACCATTAGAGCGATGTGCAAGCTGGTGCCCATCGGTGACAGCAAAGTGAAGGGAGCGGTCAGCTTCACCCAGCAAGGTGATGTGGTTAAGGTGCACGGCGAGGTCACCGGGTTGACTCCCGGCAAGCATGGTTTTCACATCCACGAACATGGCGATCTGTCGGACAAAGAAACGGGCAAATCCGCTGGTGGGCACTACAACCCAACCGACCAGCCACATGGAAAGATGACGGACGAAAAGCGTCACGTCGGTGATCTTGGCAATATCGAAGCGAATGACGAAGGGATTGCGTTGATCGATATTGACGACTCGGTGATCTCCCTGAGTGGTGAGCATTCGATCGTGGGGCGGGCGCTCGTGATTCATGCCGGTGAAGACAAGTTCACCCAACCAAGTGGCGACGCGGGTGATCGTGTCGCGTTTGGCAAGATCGAAAAGCAAACGGAATAACGCCGTTTCCGCTTTTCCTATATTAGCCGCTTTGACGCTAGCCACGGTTCCGACCTTCAACCGTGGCTGGCAGCTTGTAGATTTAATGAAGTTTGCTATGGCAAGGGGGGACAGATGGACTGCCTGCTCCGTCATTGGTGCATTCGACGGACTTGGAAGTCC
>NZ_ANOG01000458.1 GCF_000346295.1 Rhodopirellula maiorica SM1
CGTGGTTCGCTGCCGCATACGCAGCTCAGGACGTTTGGGGGGCGGACAGTTTAAAGTTAGTTTCGCCATCCATGTGACACCTGAAGCTTGCAGTCGGACACGTGAGAATCTTGTATCATTCCTACTTTTGCTGCGGTTGCATTACCAATCTCGGAGAATCTGCTTTGTTCCGACTGTTTCCACTGTCTTTCATGCTCGTGTTGATGATGCTCAGCTCATCGCTCCGTTTACTACCCGCAGATGAGCCTAGGGCAACTTCTCGCGAGAACGCGGTTTCACCGGAGAGTCCGCGATGGACGCCGCAGGTTCGCATGCTGCAAAAGGCTGTTCCGGCCGTGACGTCGGTGTTTGCCTTTTTGGGAAAGGACGATTCGGGCCGACAACAAGGCCGGACGGGGTCCGCCAGTACGATCGATGCGGCGGGGTATGCATTGACGGCGGCGCATGTCGTCACCGGGGCCGCAGCGGGAATCGTCCAAGACAGCGATGGCAAGCAATTTCGTTTCATGCCGATCGCTGAACTCGAGGCCTATGACCTAGCCATCATCCGTATCCTCGCAAGCGAACCGATTCCGACGTTGCCGGTCGGTCGCAGCCATGATTTGATGCTCGGCGAACCGATCGTTGCGATCGGCAATCCGCATGGGGTGGGATTGAGCGTCAGTGAAGGGATTCTCAGTGGACTGAATCGCTATTCGCTGCAGAGCGATGTCTATACGTCCGGCATGGTGCAGACATCCGCGCCGCTGTTTCGAGGCAACTCGGGCGGACCGCTGGTGAATGCCGAAGGAGCTCAAATTGGGATGGCGCTACGGTTGCATTCCAACGCCGAGTCTCTTGGATTGGCAATGGGAGCGGACCGCATTCGTGAACTGATCCCGCGTGTTCTGGCGATCGACGCTCGTGATGGCATCACGCCAGGTTGTGACGTCGATCCCCTCGTCGATCCACCGACACTAATCTCAATTGACGACGTCGGTCCTGCTGCCGATGCAAAGCTGCAACTCGGCGATCAAGTGGTGAAAGTCGACGGAAAGATGACAACGCATGCCTATCAGTGGCCACTTACACTGGTGGGAAGGAAGGCGGGCGAAACGATCCAGGTCGAAGTGTTGCGCGGCGACCGACGAATTGAGGCGACTTTGACACTGGCCGAAGCGGTCTCGGTTGCAGCCGTCGATGACGAAACGGCCGAAGCGACCGAACCGGGGGTGGTCTGTACCGCGTACCGGCTTGATCCGCGGACTTTCAACAACACACTGGAAATGGCCTTTCGTGATCTCGATCCGAAAACAAGTTTTGCGACGGGGTTGGAACTGGATGCGGTCAAACCGCGCGACGAATACTTTGCGATTCGGTTTGACGGGTTTTTGAAAGTTCCAGCGAGCGGAGTCTATACGTTTAATCTCGCCTCGGATGATGGCAGCCGGTTGACAATCGGAGGACGCGACTTGATCGTTAACGATGGTGGTCATCCGGCGGTTGAGGAGTCGTGTGTGGTTCGCTTAGATGAAGGCCTCGTGCCGTTTCGGCTCGACTATTTCCAAGGCCGCGGCCGACGAACGCTAAACGTGCGTTGGCAACACGGTGACGCTGAGATGACGCCGCTGCCCGATACGGTGTTCTATCGCAGCAAGGTTGCCCCGTAACAATCACTCGTTCCCAGGCTCCTGCCTGGTAACGCACTGCTTCGGAGGCTCCTGCCTCCTGTTTTTTTGACTCTCGGCAGTCGGGAGCCTGCGGGGGATTGGGGGCCTAGGCGGGGGCCTTGGTTTTATCCTGCGGTGCTACACACGAGTGCGGATGATGTGGACTTCGTCGGACTTGACCATCAACGTGTCGCACCAATCTTGGGCCTCAAAGGTATAGCGAATTTGAATCGCACGAGCGTCGCCGTTCTTCAGCAATTCTTTGGCTTCCAAAAGCGTGACCGATTGGTCTTGCGCCCGGCCGCCGGATGCTGTTCGCACTTGCACGTGTTGGACGTTGGCACCTTGACTAAGATCATCAAACAACTGAAACACTTGTTCGAGCTCCCAGTGGGCTTCGAGTATTTCGGGGGCCGCGTCTTGGTCAGGCGTATCGTAGGGTTCAGTCATCGAGAGGTGGAACTCGACGTTTGGATTTAGGAGTGGGGCGAATGAACGCGGGCATCAGTAGGATCGCGTTTTCGGGCGCAGGACACACATAGCGGCAGACACCGCAACCGGTGCACGCGGATTCCTTGACCTTGGGTTTGCCCTCGCTTACTTCGATGGCGCCGTCAACAGGGCACCGTTCGCTGCAAACCGTACAAGTGGTTCCATGATGTGCCAGACACAGGTGCTCGGTGACAATCGCGGTTCCCATCATCGGACGCACATGCGTGGTCAACACGTTGGGTTCGCAAGCGGTGATGCATGGGAAGTCGTCACACATCATGCACGGTTGTTGGTCGGGATCGATCATCGGAGTGCCGGCTGCTTCACGCATTCGTGGCGGTGCATGGACGATCGCGTCGTGCGGACAGACTTCGATACAGCGATTGCATCGCGTGCATTCGTTCAAAAAACTTGCTTCGTCGATTGCTCCGGGAGGACGCAGGACGGGGATCGTGCGGCGACGCGGCGCGTTGGGTTGGACCGACTCTGCGGGTTCCGCATCCGCAGCGCCGACTTCGCGAGTCGTCCTTGGATAACGCATCACCAGCGGCGGATGACCTCGCTCAGGCGGCGGAGTTGTTGCCGGCGATTCGGCGGTCGGTTCAGACTCGCGATGCCCAAACAAGCGGCCGTGTAGCAGGTCGCGGCGAGAGAGTCCATCGCGTGGCGGTTGCGGATCTGGCATCACGTTTACTTTACATTGGGTTCCGGTAGGAAGCCGATTTGAGCGGGCACGATCGCTTGGTCCAGAGTTGCCGACGGTGCATGGCATTGCAGGCAATTGGTACGCCAAGGGTGCGTCGATTCGAGTCCTGCCCAGCCAACGTTGCCACCATGACACGCCAAGCATTGGTCTCGCATCCAGGTCGAATGCGGGATTGTCGGTGGAGCACCAGGGTAAGCGCGTTCGCCTTTCAGCGGTGCAGGCAGTCCAACAAAGGTGGTTTGCACCTCGGCATCGACGTCGCTGAACGGTTTCGGTGGCGGCGGAGCGTGGCACTGAACACAATTCGCCAAGAATCCATGCGACATCCGGTTGGCGACACGATTCTCGATCCGTTTACCTTCGCCGTGACACGCATAACAAGCCGCGTCGTTTGTGCCTTCGACCGCGTGCGGGATGATCGGTGGTGCTCCGTTGAAGGCGCGGCGTGATGCACGGGTCAACGTTGACTGCAACTTGTCCTCTTCACTTGGTTTGATCTCTGCGAACAAATCGTATTGAGGCTGGGGGATTTGGTCCAGCTTCGGCTTCCAATTGCTCGTCGGACCCGTCTCGCTGCGACGCATCTCTGCATACGTGACTGCGGCAAGCGTGGACGTGGACGGTGATTCCGTCGACGAGTTGGCTCCGGCGACTTGTGACGATAACCACGGAGTGGCTTGATCAAAGTCCTCTTGCGGAACCCCGTCGTTGATACCGACAAAATAGCCGACGAAGGCGATGCCGATGACACCAACGAGGAAGGCGATCGAGCCGCGAGCCGCTATGCTTTTCGAGTTTGTTTCGCTGTTCATTTTTTCGCGACCTCAGCGTCCTGTTTGCGAATTCGCACCGCACATTTCTTGTAGTCGGGCTGTTTCGAGAACGGGTCGTGAGCCTCGAGCGTGACGTTGTTAATCAATTTGGTCTCGTCAAAGAACGGAACGAAAATCGATCCTTTGGGTGGTTGTCCGCGACCGTTGATCCAAACGGGCAAATCGCAAGTGCCACGACGAGATTCGACCGTGACCACTTCGCCTTGGCGGATATTCAGCGCCGATGCATCCTCTGGGTGAACTTCGATATAGGCCGTCGGCATCGCCCGGTTTAATTGCGAAACACGCCGCGTCATGCTGCCTGAGTGCCAATGTTCTAGGACACGACCGGTGCAAAGCCACAGCGGGTATTCGTCGTCGGGAACTTCCGGTGGCGGTTGATAATCGTGGAACCAAACTTGGCCGCGACCGTCGCCAGTAACCGAGTGATAAAAATCGATCTCTTTTCCTTCGGCAACAAACGGATCATCAAAACCGGCGAAGCGGAACATCGTTTCACGCCACGATCCGTCGGCTTGCTGGACAACCGGCCAACGCAGCCCGCGAGCCTTCACGTACTCTTCATACGGTGCCAAGTTCTTGTGTTTCATCACGGTGAACTTGCGGTACTCTTCGAACAACGCCTTATCGACATTGACGTCGTAGTAGTGTTTCCACTGCCATACCGGAACCTCTTCGCCATCGTCGTCATAAACCGCAAAGATAAATTTGCCGTCTTTATCCTTCATGCCTTCGTGCCCAAGTTCGAACAAGCGGTGAGCGATCGCGATCGTTTGCCAACAATCATCGCGAGCTTCGCCAGGCGGATCGACCATCTTGAACCATTGCTGAGTTCGGCGTTCCGAGTTGCCGACCATGCCATTTTTTTCCACCCACATTGCGGCAGGCAAAATCAAATCGGCAAGTTGGGTAGTCGCCGTGGGATAGACATCCGAAACGATCAGGAATTTGTCCTTTAGGTTGGCCTTGTCGTTGAACAGCAAGTTCAAATTGGGCAACGTTTGACCAGGGTTGGTGACCTGGACGAACAGCGTATCGATGTCGCCTCCTTCGTCGGTCGGTTTGGTAAACTGGTCAAACATTTTTACCGTGTGATGACCCGCTGTCGCATTGATACGACCGGACGGCATGTTCCAAATCTCTTCGGCCTGGGCACGGTGTTCTTCCTTGGCAACCACCCGTCCGCCTGGCAACGCGTGCGACAGCGTGCCGACTTCGCGAACGGTCCCGCAGGCCGAAGGTTGGCCGGTCAAACTGGTAGGCGAATCGCCGGGTTTGCCAAAATGTCCACTCAAGAAATGGACGCCATGCACCAAGCTGTTGATCGCAGTGCCCATCGTGTGCTGGTTCATCCCCATGCACCACAGACTCGTGATTTTCAGTTTGGGGTCGCCGAACAGTTCGCCGAGCATGCGTATTTGCTCGACCGACAATCCAGATAGTTCGGAAACATGTTCGGGCGTGTACTTTGCGATCCGCTTCTTGTATTCGTCGAACGAGATCGCTTCGCCTTGCAGCGTCGGGTTTTCCGGTTCGGGGGCACGGAAATTGACAAAGTTCTCGACGAATTTTTTGTCATAGGTTCCGTTTTCGATCAACAGATGCATGATCCCCAGTGCGATCGCGACGTCGCCGTGCGGCTTCATCAATAGAAAGTCGTTTGCCGCGTCGGTCGTTCGGGTACGGCGAGTGCCGATATCGATCAATCGTACCTTTTCGCCCTGCGAGCGACGATCGATCACTCGCGAGAAAAGCACGGGGTGCATCTCAGCAGGGTTGTTGCCCCACGTGATCAACACATCACACTCGTCCAGGTCGGCGTAACATCCGGCCGGTTCATCGACGCCATAGGTCGCCAAGAATCCGGTTACCGCCGACGCCATACAGAGCCGAGCGTTGGGGTCGATGTGGTTGTTCGACAATCCACCTTTCATGAATTTTTGTGCCGCGTAGCCTTCCGGAATCGTCCATTGGCCGGACCCATAAAAGGCAAACGTATTGGGCGATTTCATGATCCGTTTGGCAACAATATCAATCGCTTCGTCCCAGGCGATCTCTTTGTACGAATCGCCATCACGCAGCAGCGGTTTTGTCAAACGGTCTTTGCCGTACAGAATGCCGCCGACGTGATAGCCTTTGACGCACAGCAGTCCCTTGTTCACATCAGCGTGTTTATCGCCAGCCACCGCGACCACGCGTCCCTCTTCCACACCGACTTGGACGTGACATCCCGTGCCACAGAAACGACAGGGAGCCTTGTTCCAGTGGATTGTCGATGAAGCGTCGTTATCCGTGGGGTCGACCACCGGTAACGCAAACGCACTGCCTGATCGAGCGGCGGCGGCAGTCGCTGCAGCCATGGCTGCCTGTTTCATGAATGCCCGGCGAGTGTTGTCCATCGTTTCGTCCTGAAGTTATTGGCTGCCAATGGAGGGTGATTCGGTTGCTGCGGTGTCGTTGTCGAGTGATTCATTTTCGAAACCGACCAACGCCACATCCACAAAGACGACTCCCGGCAATTCGTTTAGCCACTTCCAAACCTGTTTGTCTTCGTGGTTGGAATGGGTGTCGACCACGATCGGAATTCGCAGTGCATGCTGTTGCTCGGGTTCATTTATGCCCAACTCAATTCGCGGGTCATCACGCAACGATTTTAATGCATCGGCACGTTCGGGTTCGCTGTCCGAAAGAGTGACAACAAGTCCACTGATGGGCATGGCAACGATCACTTGAGTTTTGGATCTGACAAGAGATGCTTCGACGCGTCTGTAAATAAAATACCAATTTGTCCAAAATAAACAACAACAAACGACCAACTTGTCTTGAATAGGCTTTGGGAAGTGATAAGATCCTAATCGTTGACGGCAGCGTTCATCATCAACCTGTCGTTGCAGGCTCGTTCTTGCAAGCAATGAGAGGACTGCGTGTTTCAAGCGAAATTCTATCGATTCGCAGTGTTTGTCTTGCTCTCCGCTTGGCTCGCAGTCGCCTTGTGGGTTGCAGATAGGAACGTCCGAGAAGCGGCGTCGTTAAATACAGCGGCATCCCCGCAAACACTTGCAACTCAATCAAGTGACGCCACCGCACACATTTCGGCAGGTGTGCCAAAGAGCACAGGTGCAAACGCTGATGCTTCCGAAAGTTCTCCTGGTTTGTTCGTCGCCACGATCCGGCGTCCCGATGGTCCGCCGCGGATTGATTCGGGAGTGGTGGATCCGCAAGGCCGCTCGGGTACAGTGGCTTGTTCGACCTGTCACAGCGTTCGTGAGCCGAACTTTGCCAATCGTACGCCTGGCGATTTGGATCAATTTCATCAAGGCATGGCGTTCTCGCACGGATCGACGACCTGTTATTCGTGTCACAATCCCGAGGATACGGATACGCTACGGTTGGCGGATAGCACGAAGGTGGATTATGTCGATGTGATGACATTGTGTGCACAGTGTCACGGTCCCCAGTGGCGTGATTATCAACACGGGGTCCACGGTGGGATGAATGGCTATTGGGATCTAACGCGCGGGCCGCAGACGCGAAACAATTGCATCGATTGTCATGATCCGCACGTGCCTGCGTTCCCTAAGATGCAGCCGACGTTCAAACCGCGAGACCGTTTTTTGAGTCCGCCGGCGGATAAGGATCACGGGAAGACAGATGGTGCTGCGGAGAGTCCGATCGGAAGCCGGTCGCCAAGGAGACTGCCGCCGAGGGGACTGGGAAGTGATGGGGTGCGTTTCGTTGGCGGTTCCACGCCGCTGGACCAGTGTTTTGCAGCAAATCCGCCGTTATTGCAGAAAAGCTTCAGGCCTGTTTGCTCTGAAAATACTCGTTCCCGGGCTCTGCCGGGGAACGCCCTGCACCCGAGGCTCTGCCTCCATTGCCTCGTTTCAGTAGACGGAGTCTGCAAGGTCGCGGGTTCCAAGGCACAGGGTTCCTGGGCAGAGCAGGGGAACCAGGAAACCGATGAGCCCCGGCTGGTTACGCGTCACAGCTCAGAAGCGTTTGTGATGATTGGGGGCGGATTTTCTAGTCTGAGGTGGTTTGGATGAGTGAATCGCAATTAAAGAAGTCGTTGCCAATTGTGACTCGTCGGACTGCGGTCAAAGGCGGCTTTGCCACGCTGGGGGCGGCTGCGTTTGTCGGTGCGATCTCACCGCTTCGTCATGCTGCCAAAGAAACATCGGCTGCGGAATTCATGCAGCAGCACTACCAAGAGCTGAGCGATGAAGACAAACGCAAGGTGATCGCGCGGTTAGAGGAAGAGACAAAAGAAGAGTATGGTGCGGACGTGACGATTGGTGACGATCGCCCTGTGCCCGGCACCAAGTTCGTCTACGCGATCAACTTGAGTGTTTGTAACGGTAACGGCAAGTGTGTCGAAGCGTGTCACAAAGAAAACAATCACGACCGCTCGACCAACCAGTCCTATATCCGTGTCCTCGAGATGCCCAAGGGCACGATGGATATGGAGCAAGGCAATACGACATACACGCATACCGTGCCCGACGACGGCAAGTTCTATCTGCCGGTCCAATGCCAACAATGTGACGAACCGCCTTGTGTGGATGTGTGCCCGGTTCAGGCAACGTGGAAAGAAGAGGACGGGATCGTTGTCGTCGATTACAACTGGTGTATCGGTTGTCGTTATTGCGAGGCTGCCTGTCCGTACCACGCCCGTCGTTTCAATTGGAAGAAACCCGAGGTGCCGGCCGAGGAAGTGAATCCTGATCAAAGTTACCTCAGCAATCGTATTCGGCCGCAAGGCGTCGTCGAAAAGTGTACCTATTGCTTGCACCGAACTCGACGCGGCCGTCTGCCGGCTTGTTTGGAAGCCTGTCCGACCGGCGCCAGAGTGTTTGGCAACATCTTGGATCCAAAATCCAACATTCGCTGGCTGCTGGAAAACAAACGCGTGTATGTACTGAAAGAAGAGTTAGGGACGAAGCCAGCCTTCTTCTATTTTTTTGACAAGTAAGTTCTTTAGCTGCTTCATTGCGATCACGCATGGAAACACGAAAGCCATCCGGCCCTCCGCGATTGACGATATAGGTAATGAGCACGACCAATCAACCTTCCGCGATCATGAGTTATCCCGCATTTCTGCGGCGTTCGATCTCATTGGCGACCGATGGCTCGCTCGGGTTTTATGCCTGGATGACGGCGTTAACCGCGGTGGCGTTGGTCGGTGCGAACGCTTGGGCAAACCAAGTCGCCGCTGGCATGATCGCCACTAACATGACGGACCACGTCAGTTGGGGATTGTATATCGCCAACTTTACATTCTGTGTGGGGTTGGCTGCGGGCGGAGTGATGATGGTGATTCCCGCCTATTTGTATGACGACGAAGAGATGCACAAAGTGGTGATCGTCGGCGAGGCGGTTGCGGTTGCCGCAATTGTGATGTGTACGCTCAACGTACTGGTGGACTTGGGGCGTCCCGATCGATTTTGGCATTTGATCCCAGGAATCGGCCGATTCAATTGGCCAGTATCGATGTTGACATGGGATGTGATCGTTTTGAACGGTTACTTGGTGATCAACCTGCATATCGTGGGCTATCTACTTTATATGCGGTATTTGGGCCGCAAACCAAACCCGACTTGGTACATCCCGTTTGTGTTTTTGTCGATCGTGTGGGCGATCAGCATACATACGGTTACCGCATTTTTGTATTGCGGTTTAGGGGGGCGTCCATTTTGGAACACCGCACTCTTGGCACCTCGATTTCTCGCGTCGGCTTTTGTCAGCGGCCCAGCGTTCATTATTTTGGTGATGCGAGTGCTGCGAATCACCAGCGGATATGCGGCATCGCCCGGTCCTGTGAACACGTTGATCCAAATCATCCGGGTGTCCATGGTGATTAACTTGGTGATGCTGGCAAGCGAAATGTTTACGCTGTTTTACACCGGAGGGGCGCATGGGGTGTCGGCTGAGTATTTGTTTTTTGGCTTGCATGGTCATCACGGTCTATTCGCGTGGATTTGGACCGCGATCGCGATGAATTTGCTTGGCACCGCGTTGTTTTTCAGTCGCGCCGCGCTAGGGCGAGGTTCGGTGCAAATCATTGCGTGTTTGCTCGTCATCGTCGGGATCTGGATTGAAAAAGGAATGGGGTTAATCATTCCTGGTTTCATTCCCTCGACATTGCACGAGATTGTCGAATACACCCCTAGTTTGGTGGAGTGGAAAGTGACTGCGGGGATTTGGGCCTTCGGATTGTTGATTTTGACGGTGATGTTAAGATTAATCGCGAACGTGTTTACGGGGCGGCTAAGTCATTCAGGAGTCGAAGCGGAAGCGGTATCGCACGAAGCTCGATCGATTTAGGTGTCCCCCTTATCATCGAGTGGATCTCATGTACGGAAAAGCGACCGAAACCGCGATCGCGGCGCTGAGCCGGCTGGCGGAGGTTTATGATGGTGGTCAGACGCGACTTTCCGCGACCGAGATCGCTGAGAATCGAGGTTTGCAGCGTCCTTTTCTAGGCAAGATTCTGTCGACGCTAGCGCAGGCGGGACTGATCGAGGGAATGCGGGGGCCGGGCGGCGGGTTCACCTTTGCCGTCCATCCGCGCGAAGTCAAACTGTATGACGTCTACTGTTTGTTTGAACGTGACGAGCAGTCGAACCATTGTCCGTTTGGTGGCGGCATTTGTGGTGTCGGTGAAAAGTGCCCGCTGCACGACCGCCTAGCGGATGTTCGCAAGGCCACCGATGCGGTGCTTCACAACACCACGTTTGATGCGTTTCGCAAAGCCTATCGCAAGGACAAAGGCAACTCGAGTTGGCGATTGCACCGATCATCGTAGCCTCGAAAACTTGTGCGGAAATCCGCCACATGGTCCTGGCTCTTCCCAGCCGTTACGACCGGAACAGTCGCAGGGGATCGTTATCGTTTTCGTGGCCGCTAAGGTAACCGTATCCTGAAAAGTCGCCGATACGCTTAGTGTTCCGCAAGATTATCAACCTCTGGTTTGATTCCCACTGGCTTATTGTGAGCCCCATCGTCTTCGGAATTTTATTTCCCGCCAGACCCATCCGCATAGAGTCGCCCTCGCTAGCGACGCACTCTGTGTACCTCGCTGGCTCTTAGTTTGAGTCCCGGCCGTGTCCCTTGTCGGAGACATTGCGAGGTATGCAGAATTTTATCAGGAGGATTTATCCATGAAAATTTGTTTAACTCAGCGTGTTCGCCGCTTCCTATTGTCGTGTTTCATTGCCGGTATCACTGTCGCAGGCTCGAGTGCCAGCCATGCAGTGGACGTCAACTTTGATCCCAAGACGGATGTCGCGCCGCTTGATTCGACGGTGAATGGATTTGATCAGTGGTGCGGATGGGGGACTCATGATTCGGGTCCGCTGGCAGTAGCGGCGCTTTCCGCAACTTCGCAACAAGTAAAAGAAATTAAGGAAATTTCGGATGTGACCGAAGCTTGTCAAGCGATCGAGGCAGACGAGAAGAATCAGGCGAACGCACCTGAGTCGAGTGCGGTCCTGGATGCATTGTTTGCCGTTGCGGAAAGCGTCAGTCGTCGCAGTCGAGTGTCGATCCAACAAATGATCGAACCGTTTGCGATGGTCGCCCCCTATGCTCAAAGCTCGCTCGAGGAAATCTCGCGGCTTCAGCAGATGGCGGAAAAGAGTAGCAGCACGCATGACGCCGTGGCGTCTAGCGATAACGAGGCAGAAGCGGATGAGGTTTCTTCTTATGAAGGAACGTTGCCAGCACCGAGGGTGAACACCCCTGAGGATCACGGTGCTGACGATCTCGCGACTGCCGATGAGGATCGCAGCGATTTGGAATCACTCGCTGTCGAAGAACCGATCGATGTTGACGCTCCCGGTCACCAAGCCGATGACTTGCTCAGTAGCAGCTATGTCATGGCGACCCCCCCTCCCAAGAGCGAAGCATCGATCGGTTCTGCGGTAGATGAAATCCTCTCATCCGAGCCCGCCTCAAACGAATCGGTGGCGGACGATTTGAAGTCCGACGCGCTGCCAGAAGCTGAAGTCGAAGTGGCTGAAGTTGAAGTGGCTGAAGTTGAAGTGGCTGAAGTTGAAGTGGCTGAAGTTGAAGTGGCTGAAGTTGAAGTGGCTGAAGTTGAAGTAGCGGA
>NZ_ANOG01000459.1 GCF_000346295.1 Rhodopirellula maiorica SM1
CCCTCAAACGAAAAAAGCCCCGATGACATTGGATGTCATCGGGGCTTCGGTTTGATTTCGTGCGATTGTCGCCGACAAGTCGACGATTCGTTATCGATTAATAATCGTCATCGCTCAGGACGAATTCAGGCCATGGCACACTGCTGCTCTTGCCGCGTGGGGTCAACAGAGCTTGGTAAACGCGATAGTCGATGCCTTCGCCGATGAAACGCGTTCCACCGTCTGCCATTCCCGCGTTGACACCATCAACGTGAGCCGACGAGGGGCGAGCCAAGTCAATTGCGTTGGTCGAGTTCATCTGAAGCGTGAAGATGTCCTGGCTTGGTCCGGTGCCGCCACCATTAATTTTATGAAGCGGATCAACGGGGTCCGGGGTTACTGCCGCAGTAGTGCTCAGGAAATTCCATCCGCTGCCCGGTGCGGGGTTGTCGTCTTCGTAATGCCAAACCATTCCTTGGAAGTAACGAGAGTTAGTTGGGTAAGCAATCTCGTCGGTTACCGCGGCAACTTCAAGAGTTGATCCCGCAGTGATTCCCGCTTGATGCCAAGGTTGTGCTTGGACATTTTCGGAGAACAGCATCGTGTTACCTTGGCCGTCTTTGAAGTCATCCAAACGAACGGCGGGGCCGGTTGCAACAGGACCGCTTCCGGCATACTTGTTGTTGAATGCACCATTGGCTCGATCTTGCGATTGAGTGAACGTGATGTCCATTGGTGGTGGGGTTCCTGTTGCCCCTGATGCTTTTTGCGGAGTTCCGTTGTTGGAAACATAGCTATTGCTGCCCATTGGGGCGTCGCTGTTTGGATTGCTCGGGCATTGCAGGATCGCCAAGTTTGGCGCCGCCTTAGGATGGAACGCTTTGGTTCCATCGATCACAGGGTAACGATCTTCGCTCCACTGCTCGTAGGTCGGTTGTGCGTCAAGCCATGGCAAAAGCGCAACCGCCCAAGTTCCGATCTTTCGATGGGTTGCAGGATCAGTTCCGCCAGCGACTTCAGCCGATGGATCAGGGCCTGTAGCGAAAGTGCCGAAATCGTTGATGTACCCAGGCAACTCACCCTTTGCGTTTTCGTGCTGGATTGCTGCGAGCGCCAAGTTCTTCAATTGGGTGCTGCATTGATTGCGGCGTGCAGCCTC
>NZ_ANOG01000460.1 GCF_000346295.1 Rhodopirellula maiorica SM1
GCAAGTTGGTAATGCTGCGGAGTGAGGCGGGAGTGCTGAATACCCACTTTCGAAAATTTGACCGGCCCATGGGGTTGGCGGCCGACGCCAATCGCATTGCGATCGGTACTGAGATGCAGGTGGTTGAGTTTCACAACATCCCCGCTGCTTGTAACCGATTGCAATCATCACAGCCGCACGATGCCTGCTTTCTACCACGTGTGGCGCACCATACCGGAGACATCAATGTTCACGAGATGGCGTGGGTCCAAGACGAGTTGGTTTTCGTCAACACGCGGTTTTCTTGTTTGGCAACACGCAGTGGGACGTACAACTTTGTTCCCGTTTGGCATCCCTCGTTCATTACCCAAAATGTTCCCGACGATCGCTGTCACTTGAACGGGATGGCAGTGCGTGATGGCCACGTTCACTACGTAACCGCTTTGGGTGAATCGAACGACGCAAGCGGATGGCGAGCGAACAAGAAAAATGGCGGCGTCTTGATCGATGTCCAAAGTAACCAAATCGCCGCGCGCGGTCTTTCGATGCCCCATTCGCCACGTTGGTATGACGGCAAGTTGTGGCTGTTGAATTCAGGCACCGGGACATTCGGCTCGATCGATTTGGCGTCGGGGCGTTTTGAACCGATGGTGAGTTTGCCGGGGTTCACACGAGGTCTTTCGTTTTTCGGACCACTGGCCTTTATCGGGCTGTCGCAAGTCCGCGAGACTGCGGTGTTTGCAGGAATCCCGATCGCCGATCTGCCGATCGACCAACGATGCTGTGGCGTGTGGGTCGTGAATCTGCAAACCGCGGACGTGATTGCGTTTGTCAAATTCGAAGACGCAGTTCAAGAGATCTTTGCCGTCGAAGTTTTGCCGGGCTCGCGGTACCCCGAACTGGTTAACGAAGACCGCGAGTTGTTGGCCAGCACATTCGAACTTCCCGATTAGTGAAGAGGGGGGCAGTGAAGAAGGGGGCATCCATTGAGCTCGGACGCCAGTGAGAGAAAAAAACGTTTTGAAGGGAATGGCCCGCTTTAGCGTGGTTTGGGGTGAGTGATTTTGCGGATCGCGGTCAAGGTTTCTTCGATCTGTTCGGCTCGAAGATCAGCCGCAACGTCACTGTAGTAATCCGCTCGGATGCCTAAGGATTGTTTCATCGCGTTGGCCAAGGCGGGGTCCAAGTCGAGCATTTCGTCCGCCATCTCGAAATCGCGATCACTCAAAATTTGATCCGCAAGGCTTTCAATCAGCTCGCACCACTGCGTCATGTCCTGGCCATCGGCAGCCGGCATGTCGCCGCAGCTGAACCCCAAACCAGCGTCGACGAGATCTTCGTCACGGAAACTATCGACATCGCCGAAGTCACCCTCATTTCCGAAGTCATCATCTCGGAAACATTCGTCGTAGGCTCTCAGCGTCAGCACTCGCATACTCGGTTCGAGTTCACTGTACCAATCGTCTGGATCTAATTCACCTTCGCCCAATCCTTGTCGCTGTTGATCGATCTCGTCCTCGATGAACTGGCGAGCCGTTTGAAAGATCGCATAGACTCCGGCATCATTGACCGCCGACGGCGCAAGTGTTTTCGCAGTCGGAGTCAATAAATACTCGGCAATTTCATGCAGCACGGCGAGCTGTTCGCTGGTCGTCAATTGATCGAACAGCGGGACGTCGAAATCCCAACGCCAATCGCCTTCTAAATTCGCGGGATCGGAAACTCGGCTTTGCAGCCGATCGATCATGCAACCCAGCGATTCGCGAACAAGTTCCGCCTCGGCACCTTCAAGAATCCGATCCCCTTCGGATGTTCGCCACGTCATTTCGATACTCCGTTGTGTGTCATACCAATATCGTATCCGAGAGCCCATGGATGCGGGAACCATGGGGCAAGTCATTGCTCTCAAAACGAGGTTGTCCGCCATGCACGGCGGGCGGATGATGCTAAGATAGCCCCCATTACCGAAAACAGTGAACTTCCGCGCCCTGCAGGCCCCAATTTGGTGCCAATGGGGGCGAGAGTAATAATTCAACGTGATTACGCGAGCGTGGGAGAAGGATAATGGCAAACGACGCAATCGGCGGCGACGAAAAACGAGACACTTTGGCAGAATCGGGGGGGTCCGCGACCGAAAGCGTAAAGAAACACCACAAGTCCAATTCGATCTTGTTGGTGCCCTATCCAAAATTCATTTTTATGTACCCCACGCTGATCGTGGCGACGCTGGCGGCGATCGTGATGTATTTCGGCGGCTACCATACCGTCGATCCCGACACCCAAAATCTGCCCGTCGTAATGACGGGGCTGTTTTTGGTCGTGATGATGGCCAATATGTTTGTGATCGTGTTCGATTTCCCGCGAGCCACTTCGCTGACGTTAGTCTTTGTCTTGGCCACAGTCGCCATGGGCGTGTGGATGTTGACGCTACTGAAACCCGATCTGCTTCCCGCCATTGGGCACTTGTTCTCGGGTCTGCGGCCGGCGGCCAATACGACCTTCTTCGTCTGCACCTCACTGGCGATGATTTTGATGTATATCGCGGTCTTTGTGAGCGTGCGGTTTGATTACTGGGAACTTCGCAACAACGAACTGCTGCATCACCACGGTTTCCTCAGCGACTTGAAACGTTACCCCGCTCCGAACCTGCGAGTCGACAAAGAGATCAACGACGTGTTTGAATTCTTGCTGCTCGGTGCCGGCCGCTTGATTCTGCACCCCACGACCGAGAAACGAGCAATCGTGTTGGACAACATTTTGTTCGTCGGCAAAAAAGAACGTGAATTGACTCGCGTGCTCGGTTCGATCAAAGTTCAAATCGGCAGCGATTCGTCTGGATCGAACTAGAAGGCCTAATTAGACGGCCGAATTTGTTCGCCAAAGCAAGCAAGCGGCGTACAGAATCTTTCCATCCCCCCCTCTCCCACCCCACCTCCCTCCGTGAACGTGAAACGCATTTGCGCCAGTTTTCTGGCGTGGTTGGTCATGCTGCCTGTTGTCTCGGCAGCCAACTGGACTCTATTGCCAGCACGGTGCAACGACGTCGACATTCAGTTGCACGACCAAGTCATTGAAATCCACACCACGGGGAGCGATCCGTTTATCGTGGGTGAATTGAGCGACATCGGCAGCGACGACGCCGTGCTTCAATTCGATTACTTTTGCGTCTCGGGGATCAAACAAGTCGAATTGTTTTTAGGGCGTCCACGGCTCGGCGATACTCCGCTGAGTTTGCCTGCGATTCCGGTGGCCGAAACGTGGCAAACCTATATCGCCCCCGTTCAACTCGATCCGCTACGACATGGTGATCCGGCGCAGCGAATCTTGCGGATTGATCTAGGTCGAAAGGCGGGCGTTCGCATCCAACTTCGCAACATCCACACTCGTGCAAAGACCGCTCAAGAGCGAGATCGCGATGCGAAAAAACAGCAATTGCGACAGCAAAAGATCGTCAGGGCCGAACGAATTGAAAACTACCTTTCCCAGTCGTTTCCGACCAGAATCGATTCGGTGGTTGTAGACCAAGATAGCATCACGATTTCATCGTCGTCCGTGCCCGACACGCTGACGGCGTCGGATTTACAGATCGTCGAATGTCCGCCATGGCAATCGATGGGTCAATCCGCAGAGCCTCGCATCGTCGACGTACCGATTCAGCTTGGTGAGAATCGTGCCACGGTGGTGGTTCCGCGGTTTGAGGGTCCACGTGATCGATTGCAAAGTGGTTGGCGGCTATCGCGACCGACCGCCGGCCAATCCTCTTTCCTCACCGCCCGGACGTTCGCTAGCGAAATCGACGTGGTCGGTGACAACCATTCGCCGCATCGCGCGGTGCCTGCGAATCAAAAAGGGTTGGGCGGTATTGCGATGTATGGGCCAATCGATGAGCTCCGAGAACTTGGGGTCACGGCGATCACCGTCAACATTGCGATCACGGCCTTCGTAAAAGATTCACCCGGTCAAGGACGCATCCAAATCCCAACCTCAGGTGAACCCGTTTATTTCGACGCGGTTGCCCTTGCGCATTACGACCGTGTGATGAACTGGGCTCGGAAAAACAACGTGGTCGTTTCCGCCATCATCTTGATTCCGACTCCGCGAGCTGGCAAAGACACTTCACCGCTGGTTCATCCCGAACATGATGGCGGCATCTATACGATGCCCGATTTGACGACCGCTCGAGGCACCGACATCTATGCATTTGTACTAGGTGAAATAGCGCGGCGATACAGCAATACCGACGCCGCCCCGGGCGGCATCACCAACTGGATCGCACACAACGAAATCGACTTTCACACGGTATGGACCAACATGGGACTGCAGCCGCGAGCGATCGTGACGGAATCCTACTATCGGTCAATGCGAATCATTCACAATGCGGCTCGGCAATACAACCCTCACGCTCGTGTGTTTGCATCACTGACGCATCATTTCAATGTTCCCGAGGATGGCCTATGGCGGCAACTCTCTGGTCGCGAAGTGATCCAATCGCTGCAGCGTTACTCTGTGATGGAAGGCGACTTTGCGTGGGGCGTCGCCTATCATCCCTATCCGCAAAACTTGTTCGCTGCAGTGCCATGGAACGACACTCGCATCAGCGACGATTTTGAGACGCCACTGATTACGATTCAGAACTTGGACGTATTTGGTCGTTTTATGCAGCAAGAATCGATGCGAGATTCGTCGGGAGCCGTGCGACCGGTGTTATTCAGCGAGCAAGGTTTTCATACCGATTCGTACGATGTCGACGCCCAGGACCGTCAAGCCGCGGCGCTGCTGTATGCGATGAAGAAAGTGCGTGCGATGCCGATGGTCGAATCGTTTCATTACCATCGCTGGATCGATCATCCGCGCGAAGGCGGATTGATGGTGGGGCTGAGGACATTGCCCAGTAAAACCGAACCGCATGGCAAACGCAAACGCGGCTGGTACGTTTACAAATCGATTGGTACCGAGCAAGAAGAGCAAGTCAGCAAGGATTTACCAACGCCTTGAGAGTTGTTCAGTGGGCCGGATCCCGCATGATCCGGCCTCCCTCGTTTCCGGCCTACGACTTGCCCAACACGTAACAGGTCGAACCGATGCCAATCTGCAACGCCTCGGCGCTTGCGGCATCGATGGTCACATCGCCACCGGATGGATCGATCAAAACCGACGTATACACACTGGTAAATCCCTGGTGTGTGCTACAGACGATGTGCTTTTCCGAACCGCTTGCTTTGGAGCCGCCTGCTTTGGGGCCGCCCGGTTCCTCAGCGAGAATCGATTTTACGGTCAATTCTCGGGTTCGTTTGACCGCTTTGATTTGATCCGTTTCGCAACTGATCATCGGTCCGCCGTCAAAGATATCAACGAAGTCCGTTTCGATGAAACCTTCCTTTTTCAGCATCGCCAGCGCGGGGACGGTTTCGTCGTGGACTTGACCGATTCCCTCACGTATCTTGCTGGGCAAAAGATTCAGATAGATCGGCGAATCGGGCATCAATTCTTCGATGAACTGCTTTGAAACGGTCGACAACGCGTCGGCGATGGCAAATTCAATCGGAATAAACTTTCCCGCAATCGCTTCAAAGAACGGGACCGTGCCGTCCTTGTCCGCACGTCCTCGCATCTCGGCAATCACACGATCGGCAAAACGATGCGGTCGCATCGCGATCAAGGCAAAACGTGCCATCGATAACCAACGACCAAAACCATGACCGCGGTATTTGCCACGCAGAAACAAGCTGCCGATTTCAGTCGGACCATCATGAATCCGTGTCAAAAACAGCGATTGGCGTCGTTGCCGAACCTCGAGCTGCTCACTGATGTGCTCGGTTTCGACTAATTGATAAGCATAAAACGGTTGATAGCCACCGGTCTTTGCATAGACCGTCGATGTCCCCGCCAACTCGCCCGTTTGCTGGTTCGCCAGTACGAGAACGTACGGTTCGCCTCGTGGCGAAGGACCACTTCGCGAAAAGGCGAACTCGGAATGTTCAATGCGATCAAGCAATTGATCGCGTTTCAATTGCAAACTGGTTAGCCCACGTGTTGCCGATTTGACCAAGTCATGCAACGCATCAAGATCATCGATGCGAACGGCACGTAAAACCCACATCGTTTATGACCTCGCAAGCGAAATAGTGGCAGCTCCGCGTGCATCGCGGCTCGTCTCTATTTTACTTGGTCCGGCTCGCGAAACAACGCTAGCGATTTATCGAGCAACGTGATGGCCGCATCGATGTGGGCGGTCGTCGTGATCGCCGGCGGAGGCAAAAAACGGATACGTGTCGGATCCGCTCCACAAACAAAGCCAAGCAATCCGAGATCATACATGATCCCCATCAAACGTTTCGCTTGATCAAAGCTGCCGTCGCCAGGCGTGAACGCGATCATCATCCCCTCGCCAAACGGACCTGAGATCAATCCCGGATACTTTTTAACCAATGTGTTTAACGCGTTTTCAAAGTATTCGTGTCGCTTGACGTTCTGGCCATCGGCTCCGAAACAATTGCTTGCCTCGAGTGCATCGAGTGTCGCAAGTCCCGTCGCGATCGACGACGAGGATCCGGTAAACGTTTGGCTGAGGATCGGTCCGGTCGGTTTGAATGCTTCGCCATACAGCGTCGCACACACCTGCGTGATTTTACCAATCGTGACGATGTCAGCGAATCGATCGAGCCCATAGTGCTGGAACGCAAACGGCTGAGACGTTCGCGAGAACGATTGAACTTCGTCAAAGATGATCGGAATACCGGCTTCACGCAGCGGAACGCACAACGCTTCGAAGAAATCGTGGCTGCCTGGATAGTAGCCTCCTTCACCCGCAATCGGTTCCGCCCAAAACGCGGCGTAGCGACCAGGATGTCGGCTGAGCAAACGTTTCAGCTCGGCAACCGCTCGCTTGGTGCTGCCCTCGGGGTCGGCTTGTTCACGATAGGGCAGGTAATCGACCGCCAGTGCCAGTGGCAAGCCGGCGCGATAGTTGGGTCGATCGGTCAGTGCCGCCAGCGCGATCGAGCGACCGGCGAATGCGTTTTCAAACGCAATGATTCGGTTCGCGGGTGCCTTGTGGTGCAGCGCAATCTTCAGCGCGTTCTCATTCGCCATCGCCCCGCTGGTGGACAACAAACAATGATCAAATTTGGCGCCTCCGGCAGTCGCCAATTTGAGCAACCGTTCGCACATTTGCAAACTCGGCGGATGTTGCTGCAGATTTCCCTGCATCACCGTGTCTTCGAGTGCGGCATCTATCGCCGCGTCGACCATCCGCGGATCGCTGTGCCCGCAACCATGCACGCCGATGCCGCCGATGAAGTCAAGTTTGACGCTGCCGTCGGCCAATTGGACATAGGGTCCGTTGCCCAACCCGGCGGAAAGGTACGGCCAAATTGGGGCGCCCCCGCGTGCTTCACCCAATCGTTCGAGCATCGCTTGATAAGCGGGAACCAAGGCATCATCCGCGCCGCGAACATCGTCGATCGATTTTGCGTGTTCGGCGACCGCTTCGGCGATCAACCGTTTCGCCTCGGCCACACGAGGGTCCGATCGAAGGGATTCCGCAGCAGTCGCGGACGATTTGGACGTTGGATCAACCACAGCCATTGGCTCCGTTTGGGTTGGAAAGTGAATCTTGGAAGTTGAATTGGCTAGATCGGTCGATACAGCCGATGTTTCGTTGTGCAACGAGGTGTTGTGTCGACCGTTACAGGAAGGCAATCTCGTACAGGACACTTACTCGGCGGCGCTGTTCGCTAAAAAAAGTCAAAACGGTGGCGGCCGCGGGCACCAGCGTCGCGGGAACACAGTATTCTTCGCTGCTGTGTAGTTTATCGCCTGTAATCCCCATGGTGTCGATGTTGGGTAGATTCATCGCCGCCAATTTACAGCCGTCACACGCGCCCCCGGTATCCTGCCAATCGATCGAGCGACCGACGACGCTTGCCGCCTGGGCCACTCTCGCCTGCATCGCCCGCAGCGGCTCATTAGAGCATTTCGGCGGCGAATGCAGCATCCCGTTCAGTTCGACTTCGTAACCATCGCCGGTAAACTGATCGCGAATCGTCTCGAGCATCGACTCGATCTTTTGCATAGCGTCGGTGTCTGTTACCCGTACATTCAGATGAACCGAGGCATAGTCGGGCACGCGATTCAAAGGTCCCCCACCCGTGATCTTGCCTACGTTTAATAGCACGCCGCCGGCGGGATCATGAAGTTCGGCAAGCTTTACGACAAGGCGTGACAGATGCACAATGGCGTTGCGACCATGTTCGGGGTTGCGACCCGCGTGAGCCGAGCGTCCACGAACGACAAAGGCGAACCCGCCCGATCCTTTTCGTGCCGCAACGAGCTTTCCATCGGGCAGCGTGGGTTCAAAGACCAATGCGGCATCAAATTGCGGTGCCAACGTCCGCATCAATGGTTCCGAAGCGGTCGAACCGATCTCTTCATCGGGATTGAGCAGGATCGAAACCCCTAAGTTGGCAAACAGCCCAAATCGCAATCCCGCTTCGACCGCCATCGCGATCACCGCGATCCCCCCTTTGGCGTCCGCCGTCCCCGGCCCCAGCAGACGGTCGCCATGACGAACGCAGCGATCCGCCGTGGTCGACCCGATCACGGGGTAGACCGTGTCGTAGTGGATCATCAACAAAATGCGTTGTCGAGCATCCGGTTGGTGGTGCCACAACAGTGCTGGCCCCGTCGAAGGGGCGTACCATTGGCCGGCGTCATCCAGTAGCCTCATCGGCCCCAGCGGAATTTGGTCAAACGAAACACCGAAGCTGCGAAAGTCCGTGCACAGCAAATCAGCCATTTGCTGCAATCGAGGTACATCCATCGACCACGAGTTTTGGTTGCACCAACGCTCGAGCCGATCGACCGAAGCGGTTTGTTGGCTGTGCATCCACTCGATTGCAGCTTGAATCGGATTAGAGATCATTTGGAATGATAAATTAAAAGTTGACCATGACTTGGATTGGATTATCGGCGATTTCTGCGGTCCTGTTGGGCTTCTATGACGTTACCAAAAAGATCGCGGTGCGAAAGAACGCCGTGCCAATCGTTCTGTTGATTAGCGTTTCGGTCGGTGCTGCGATTTGGATGCCATTCATCTGCTGGTCGCTGATTTCTCCGACCAGTGTGCCGCATCCGATTCTAAAAGTCGATTCATTGTCGTTTCGACAGCACGGATTGTTGTTGGCCAAAAGCGTGTTGGTGGGAGCATCGTGGACGTTTGCCTTCTTCGCTCTGAAACGGCTGCCGCTGTCAATCGCGGCCCCGATTCGATCGACCAGTCCGTTTTGGACAATCGCGATGGCCTCGCTGGTGCTGGGTGAACGGCCCACGGGAACCCAGTGGATCGGCATCGTGATCGTGCTTTTGGCATTCTGGGCATTCTCGGCGGTTAGTCTTCGTGAAGGCGTTTCCTTCAAAAGTGATCGTGGCGTTGCGATGATGGTCACGGCGACGATTCTAGGTGCATTGAGCTCGATTTATGACAAGTACCTGTTGCAGACGGTGCTGATTGCTCCATCGACCGTCCAGGCGTGGTTTTCGGTGTACTTAGTCCCCGTGATGGTCCCGATGGCGGTAATTTGGTGGCGGAGCGGCCAAAAAACAAAGATAACGAGCTATCGGCGCACGCGTTATTCGAGTGGCGATGGGCGATTCTTGGCATCAGCCCTCTGCTGTTAGCCGCCGATATCGTCTACTTCACCGCCTTGTCCGACCCCGATGCATTGGTCTCGGTGATCTCGGTGGTGCGGCGATGCAGCGTGGTGATTGCGTTTCTGTTCGGAATTCGAGCCCTCGGGGAAGCCAATTTTTGGCCCAAAGCCGCGTGCGTGGTGACGATCCTTTGCGGCGTCGCGTTGTTGGTGCTAGGGGGGTGAGATTCGAAGTCGTGCTTTTCAGTCGAGCCGAATACTCGTATCCTATACGGCACCGTATCTTTCTAGGACTGTGACCGGCGTGATGGTGACAGCTTTGTTTCAAATCAAGTGACGTGAAAAGCGAGCGGCAACCAACGTTGCTTCATGTTGATGAGCGAGATCCTGCTCTATTACAAACGTCCTGACCCAACAACTTGGGTGTACCTGTCGTCATTTCTGACGATCGGGTTGTTCTTCGTTTTTCATCGATTTTGGAGCATCCGTAACCTCGATATCTTTCTTCTAATCCTGCTGGCCCCGGGATTATTGATGGTCCATGAGGGCCGCCGACGTCAATTGCAGGAAATCGAGTCGGAAGTCATCACGCATCGCCAAAACGAAATCCCTCCAACATCGGCAAATTCAGCCAAAATTGATCTCAATCACGGCACCCAGCGAACAGAAACTGGACTGCGAGAATTGGTGGCGGCGAACCGGCTGAATCCGACCCCAGGAAATTCAATCCAGCCAAATCCGACTCAGCGAAATCTCACCCCGCGAAATCTAACTCAGCGACCCCGCGACGCGGCGACGGCATCGTCATCCTCCTCGAGCAAGCTGGGCGCGAGCGGCGGCGACGTTCTGGTGGCGTTGACCCAAGCGGTGCCTGCGGAGGAACCGTTGGATGTGACGATCTCTGACGAAGAAGCGTCGGTACGAGCCGAAGCCGCGTTCTTGGCTCAGCCGACGATGCCGCTTGCATCCGAGTCGTCCGAGTCAATCTTGGGGGCCGATGGTTCGATGTCCGGCGAAGCGTCTGCTGCCGATCCCGAGTCGGATGCCGACCCCGAAACCGCATCGGAAATTGACCCTGAAGATATTCGTCGCTACGGATTCATCAGTTTGTTTATCGTTCAATTCATGCTGCTGATTCGCTTGCTGCTAGATCCTTTGATGGTGCGTCGTCCGCTGTTGGACCCGAACCTCTCGAGCGGCGGGCTGACCTTTATCGGCGTTTCGCTGTTCATCTTTATGATGGCTAACATTGTCGCCAGCACGCCACGCATCCAAATTGAACAGGGCCCCAAACTGGGCCCGGGTTACGCGTTGATGAACATGTTGCCGGCGATTCCGACTCGCCCGGTAACTGACGCTTTGGCTGGTTCCACGCAGAGCGACGAAAACGAATTGGATGCCTCGCAAAGCCGCTTGGCCACGATTGCCAAGGTGTTGGCAATTCTCGCTCATGCCGCGATCGTTTCGGGCATCGTACTGATCGGCAATTGGCATTTTGGCAATATGCGAGCTGGGGTGGGATGCGCGACGCTGTATTTGTTGATGCCGTATACCGCTCAAATGACGGGCCGTGTTGATCATGCGCTGCCTGCGGCGCTGCTGCTTTGGGCCATCTTGTTTTATCGCAAACCGCTCGTCGCGGGCATCTTTATGGGGTTAGCGGCCGGATTGGTGTACTATCCGTTTTTCTTGCTGCCGTTGTGGATCAGTTTCTATTGGCGGCGTGGTGTGTGGCGGTTCACGATCGGTGTCGCTGTGATGCTGGGCCTGCTGATGATGCTGCTGTCACTGAGCGGAGTCGAATCGCTTGTCGATCATTTGCGGACGATGTTTGGTTTGTTCAAACCCGAAACCAAATCCAATATTTTGGGCGGCATTTGGGGACTGGGCTGGAATCCAATTTGGCGTTTGCCAGTGATCGTTGGCTTTGTCATCCTCTGTTCGTTCTTTGCCGCTTGGCCGGCACAAAAGAACCTCGGAACCCTGATTGGATGTTCGGCTGCCGTGATGGTGGGTGCCCAGTTCTGGCACGGCTATGGCGGCGGACTCTACATCGCATGGTTCCTGCCCCTGTTGTTATTGACCATTTTTCGTCCCAACTTGCAGGACCGTATTGCCTTGAAAGTAGTCTCGGATTCTTCGAGTAAAAAACGACGCCCCGCGGCGTTGGAGGTAGATGCGGCTTGACGGATCTGAACGTGAACTCTGGCCCACAGGCGAACCCAGGCCCCAGTCCGAATGCGAACTCTATCGCCAGCGCAAGTGTGACTGCGAATCCGAGTCATGCCGGCGAAGCCCTCGGCCGCTATCGCGAACACTTAGCCGAGATTCAAACCGAGCGTGATCAATTAAAAGTTCGCGATCGGACCTACGGCACCATCCGTGTCGTGTTGTTTCTGTTGGCACTTCTTTTCTGGTTGGTCGGCTATTACGGTGACATCACGATTGCACAACCGATCGGCTGGGCCGCGTTCATCGGCTTTATCGTCGCGGTCGTGCTAAACGAACCGGTACGCGATCGACTCGATGCCCTCCGACGTGAACGCTCGGTGTTCCGCCGCTTGGTCGCACGGATCGAACGTGATTGGGATCGCTTGGCCACCACCAGTTTGTCTCGGCAATTGGGCGAAGTCGAATTGCCAGCGGGCCAGCGGGATGCGGCCGCCGACTTGGATCTGTTGGGCCGCGCGTCGCTGTTTCATTTGGTCTCGATGACCGCGACGACTCCCGGCATCCGTACGCTTGCCTCTTGGTTGACCGGGCCAGCGATCGCCAGCGATGCAATCGAACGCACCAAGGCGATCGAAACCCTTGCACCGCTTCGAGAAGAACGACTGCGGTTCTACGTCACCGCTCGCAAAGTCGCCGAAAGCAGCGGTGATCCCGATCGATTCACCCACTGGGCGACCGGCCCGCGTTGGTTGGCATCCCGCAAATGGCTTTCAGGATGGGCCAATGTGTCGGCAATCCTGGCGATCGTGTTTGTGATCTCAATGGTCCTGGGCTTCCTGGTACTCGGATCCGCGACGTGGTTCAAAGTGGGGCTGTTTGGCTTGCTAGGCGTTGGCATCATCAATGTTACGTTGACCGGTGTTGCCCTCGGCCCCGCCCATGCGATCTTTTCGATTGCGATGGCCAGCCGCGGTGCCGTGGATGATTATCGCGAACTGTTTGCTGCCGCCGAGCGACTGCCCACTGATAAAGACGCGAATAACAACAACACGGGCAACAACGACGCTGGCGGTATTGCTCATCTGCGAAAGATCCGCGAAACCTTGGTCGCGGGTCCACGCTCGGCCGCTGCCGGCATGCTGGCGTTACAAAAAGTGGCTGCCGCTGGGGCCTTGCGGCAATCCGCGGCAACGTTTTTGATCTACTTGCCGCTACAAGCGTTCGCACTGTGGGATATCCGAGTGCTGAAACGACTCGAACAGTGGCAGGAGAACTACAGCGATGTGGTCGCCGGATGGTTCGAGTCGCTCGGACAATTTGAATCACTGATGTCATTGGCGGCGCTTCGCGACGAGTATCCGAGTTGGACAACACCTGAGTGGAAAAACGATTCGAGTGATCGGTCGGTCGAAGCGATCGAGATCGGCCACCCGCTGCTGCCGGACGAGGTCCGAGTTCGCAATGACGTTACCGTTGGACCTCCAGGCACGCTATTGCTGGTGACCGGCAGCAACATGTCCGGTAAGAGCACTATGCTGCGTAGCATTGGGCTGAACGTTGCATTGGCAGGTACCGGAGCCCCGGTCTGTGCCACGCGGTTTGCGTTGCCATCGATCGAATTAGCGACCAGTATTCGTGTCAGCGACAACCTCAGCGAAGGCGTGTCGTTTTACATGGCCGAGCTTCATCGTTTGAAACAGGTGGTCGATCACGCTCGTCAATTAGCAGAAAAGAAGACCGAGTGCTGTTGTTTCTACTCGACGAAATCCTGCAAGGCACGAACAGTCGCGAACGGCAAATCGCAGTAGTGCAAGTATTGCGGCACTTGATTGGATTCGAAGCAATCGGTGCCATCAGCACGCACGACTTGGAACTCGCGGATGAACCCGAGCTCAATTCGATCGCGCACACCGTCCACTTCCGCGAAACCATTACCACCGATGACGATGGCAATGACACGATGACGTTCGATTACCAGATGCGGCAAGGCGTCTCGCCCACGACCAATGCCCTGCGATTGCTAGAAATGGTCGGGTTGGGACCGAAAGCGTAATCGCATTGTCGCCCGGCTTCCCAAGGTGAAAGCGATCAACCACAGAACTCTTAACACGTTTCCCAATTGCTGTCGCCGCTTCGCGGCTTCGCATGTCGTTGCGTTTCGTCTCTGCGGGCTCACGCCCGCAGCTAAGTGCAGGCACCGCTCCGCGGTTCTTTGTTTCGGTTTTGGTGGTTCTAATCGCGATAGCGATGTCAGCACGTAGCCATGGGCGTAAGCCCATGGATGTCGGCGACCTCCGAACCGAGAGCCGCGAAGCGGCGGCAGCAATCAACCATAGTGCTCGTCCTCGAACAAATATTCGAGTCGAAATTGAATGTCGTGGCGTTTTAGGAAGTTAATGTATTCGTCCTGAAACGTCACCCTTCGATGGTGCGTCTCTTGGTTTTGGATGTAACTGCGAACTTTTGGAATCCGCGAATAACTAACGGTGAACGCTCCATAGCCCTTCTGCCATTCAAACGTGCGTTTGACCGCAGTCTGCTCGTGCATCCAACGCGACGAATTGGCTTTCACATCGCGAATGACGTCGGCGACCGCCAATGTCGCAGAAAGTTGAGCGAGAATGTGAACATGATCGGCAACGCCGCCAATTTCGATCAGTCGCCCCTTTTTGCCGCGGATAATTCCGCCTATGAATTCGTACAACTTCTCGCGAATCTCGGCGATGATGGAGGGATCGCGGTACTTGGTCGCGTAAACAACGTGATACGTCAACTGAGTGTAGCTGCCCATCCAGCACGTCCCCCGATTGCTGTCGTTGCGTTTCATCTCTGCGGGCTCACGCCCAATGCTAAGTGCAGGCACCGCTTTGCGGGTCAATCCCGCGGGAGCCCTCGCTGCGTCGCTACACCGTTTCGGCGACGTTGATCGTGTTGATCAACATTCGCAATCGACCGAGTGCTCGGCGGTTAAAGTGAAACACCAAACGCGGCAAGTGCGCCAAATCGGGTTCGCCAATCTCGTCCGGCAATGCCGCCGATTGCTCGAATGTACCGTCAACAAGAATATCGTCAAACTGCTCGCGGATCGATTCAAGAGCCTCAGCCGTCAATTCTTTCTGCAAGCGAAAAACCAGTCGGTCTCGGACGTATCGCATACTGTGATAGTTGCGATAAAACTGCAACATCTCGTCGATCGCTTCATCAACCGAATTGGTGATCTTGTAAAGATTCACATCCTCGGGGCTGATCATGCCGTTACCAAGCAATTGCTTTTCGAAAAACACACCCAAGTCTCGCCAATAGCTGCCTTCGGGTGAATCCAACAGCACCAATGGGATCATCGTTTGTTTGCCGGTCTGCATCAGCGTTAATGTTTCGAGCGCTTCATCAAGCGTACCGAAACCGCCAGGACAACAAATCACTCCGCTGCACTCTTTGACAAACATCAACTTGCGAGTGAAGAAGTACTTCATCGTGACCAGTTTGGCGTCACCTTGGATATAGGGATTGGCACTTTGTTCGAAGGGCAACATGATGTTCAGCCCCATCGAAGCGTCGCGACCCGCACCACGATGTCCCGCTTCCATAATGCCGCCGCCGGCACCAGTGATCACCATCCATCCGTGCGATGCAATCCGGCGACTTAGTTCGACGGCACTTTCATATTCGGGATGCCCCGGCATCGTGCGAGCAGATCCAAAAATCGTGACTTTGCGGCGTTTGCGGAAAGGACGAAACACCTTAAACGCGTATCGCAGTTCGCGAAGCGTTCGCGAGAGAATCTTCAGATCGCCGCGAGCCGTTTTGTCTTTCTCGAGTCGATCGATGGTATGACGCATGACTTGCAATATGTCTTGCGTTTCAATCGTCGATATCGGTTCGTCCGCAGGCTGGGGACGCTGAAGTTCATCTTCGCCAATCGCTTCGTCGGGCAGACGTTTAGGGTCCATGTGTCCTTCAGTGCCTGTTCAGTGATGCAAAAAAGTCAGAGCAGCAGAGTGAGTAAAACGCGTGTTTTAGTAAATCTAAAGTTAATCAAGGTCTTCGGTATGCCAGTGTAGCGTGCTTGGGTCGGACGAGGGAAGCTCGTTGTCAGTGCACTCCGAGCCCCCTGTTGTCCGGCACCCAAATTATGCTGCTTTGGCCAGCTTTTCTTCTTCGCTAGCAACCGACTGCAGTGGTCGAATGCCAAGTGATTTTCCGAGCACGATTGCTGCTGGAGCGGCTGCGAAACTCAATAAAGCCCCCATTTTCACCGAATCTTGATCCAAACCAGGCACGGTGAATGCCGCCACCGAAACGAACAACGCGACGGTAAAGCCGATTCCCGCAACCATCCCCAAGGTCACCACATGGCGATAGTCCATCCCGGCTGGCTTTTCGAGTTTCAATCCTTTCTCGGCAAACAACGTGAGCAAGGTAATCCCAACAGGTTTGCCAACCAGCAATCCCATTAACACGACCCAGGTGCCCGTTCCAAGGCTGCTCATCACGACCCCGGCGTTGGCCAACCCGAACAGCCCCAACCCAAATTCGACGGGCAATTTCCAAGCGTGCTCGAACTCGTTCAGCGTGTCGTGTCGATTTTGCTCCTCGCGTGCAAAGATGCCAAGATCGGTATGTGCATGCGGCAACAAGGGAATGATCGGAACCAAACCCAAGGCCGGATGAATGTTGGCTTGATAAAAACTAAACCACGAAACGACCCCCGGACCAATCAGATAGGCCCAGTGAGAATGAACCTTTGATCGACGCAGCTGCATCGTCAACAACATCGCCCCGACGGTCAGTAACAGCCATTCGGGACGGATCTCGGCTTGTGGATAAAACACTGCCAGAATGATCAAGCCAGCGGCATCGTCCGCGATCGCCAACAACAACAAAAACGCGATCGCTGGGTGGCTGGCACCAAAAATAAATCGGGCGATCAAATAACTAAATGCGATGTCGGTCGCACAAGGAATCGCCCATCCTTTGCCGAGCGAATCATGCGTTCCGGTAAAGTAAGTCCCCGCGATATAAACCAGTGCTGGCCCCATAATGCCACCAACCGTCGCTAGCAGCGGAGTTGCTGCCTTTTTCGGATCGGCCAGCGATCCACCGGGCAGCAACGATTCCCACACCTCCTTGGCCGCGATTGCAAAGAACAATGCCATCACAATGTCGTTGACAAAGAAGTGCAACGTAAAGCCGTGCGAATGCTCGGCGGCATCATGACCACCAGCGTGAGTCGCGGTAAACAACGACGCCAAATCAAAATTCACAAACGCTTGATAGCTGGGTGAATGGATGTTCGCCCACACCAGAGCCGACACCGCTCCCAGGATAAGTAAGAATGAATTATCGATCAGTTTGCGGACAAGTCCGCGTTTCTTTGATTGCCCCGACATTACTTCGCGCTGCCCCAGCTTTGAGTATTGAAAACGGCAGCCACAAAAATGGTGGGGCTACACGCCATCAAAGGTGGGTCACTCTGCGAAGCGCAACTTCAACTCACTAGCAAGCTTTGGTGTTAAACTCTTTTAATAAGTCTATTTGTGACGATTACACGGAACAAGCGAGCCAAAGTCTAAGAAAAAAGGCCCACAATGTGAGCCTCAACACGTTTCCGTGGCACACGAGTTTGCTCGTGATTGCAAATTTCGAGAGCGATAAACGCCGCAACGCTTACTCGTATTGCAATTGTGCAGTCGCGATCGTGTCACTCGCTGAAACCAACCGTACCCACGCCGCGCTAAACGCATCGGGAAACGAATACTCCAGCGTTTCCCCGGCGGCTACGTCAAACGATTTGTAGCGGCGCCAATGACCGTCCCCGGTGATGTCCACTTCGACATGCATCGTGACGGCTTCATTCGCGTCATGGGATAACGACAACGACTTGCGATCGTAACCCTTCATCAGATACGGATCCGACGGCTGCCCCGCTTTGACCATCGTATTGAGCCACGGACCACCGTGACCGACCGGTTTACCAAACTTCCAAAGGTCATCCACGCCGCCAAACCACAACGCGGTGTTTTGCTTTGCATCGGCAAACACATGACCATCGTTTTCAGCATCCGCACGAACGCCGGTCAGCACAAGTAGTCCGTTCCAGGTACAGAAGTCGGCAATTTGTTTCGCATGACTCGACACGGGCCGCATCAAGTTGAATGCCGGCGGGGCTCCGTTGATCACCAGTGGCACTTCGTAGAAAGTACCATGAATATTCGCCAGCACGCGTTCGGATTCGACTTCGCGGACGTCTCGCGGCCATCCCGATGCAAACGGCTTGTCGTAAGCCGCGTCGCCTTTGGGCAGCCGTAGGCGTTTTCCGCCGTGCTTCAAAATCACCGACGCATCATCAACGGTAAAGTGAGGCTTGACGCTCAACTTATCCGCAAGCAATGGATCGACTGTGTCGGCTTTGAATTCGAAGCCGGTTTTGGTGAAATCAAAGAAGCGATCCTCTGATGCGATCACACGCAAGTTCCGATTGCGTTTGGCGGCGTAGACCAACGCACCACGGGCTTGATCGTCATCCACTCCGGCAAGTCCTGCAAACAACGTCTGATTTTCGGACTCGTCTCCGTCAACAAATGCAGCGGTCGTTTGATGTAGATACGCGGTGGCAACGCAGTCGCGATTCGTTTTCAACCGCAACCAAACCGCATCAAAATCATCGGGTAGCTGATACGCGACATATCCCGCAGCGGGAACTTCGATCGATTGGTAATCGACCCAGTTACCATCCCCATGGCGGTCCACTTGCAAGTCAAATACCACCGGGATGGATGATTCTTCGGTCCGGATAGAAGCGTTTGGTTGAGTGACGATCGACGTGCGATCGGTCTTGATCTGCAATTCGCTCGGTTTGGATCCAAGGACAAACGCGGTGTGAGGCATCCCAAACGAACCGGGTCGATGTTCGGTCGCGTTTTCGGGAATCGTGATCGTCCCCGGTTCGAACGATCGGACATAAACGACGTCCTGTAGATTTTTGCCCCAGATCAACGACATGTCGGTGATTTTCCAAGCGGGATCCAATTTCGGATTGCCTCGTCGGTCGACGGCGAGAAAGACGGTGACGGGTTGATCCACGTCAAACGAATATCCTTTTGCCTCGCGGTGCCAATTACCTCGGGGTACGGTCACGCGGGGAAGCGTGGCAAGCCGATCGGGCATCGATTGAATTTCGAGTTGATCGCTCGCTCGCAATGCCTTCTGTCCATCGGCAGGTTTGGTCCGTCCGCTGGCAAGGTGCAAAACGCGGCGATCAAAACCGGCCACCAGGAACGGATCCGATGGTGTGTTTGCCATCACCTCGTCTTCGATCCATGGGCCTCCATAACCGCTGGCAGGTCCCCAATCTTTCAAGTCGTCGTAGCTACCAAACCAAAGATTGGTCTGAGGTTGTCCCGCTAAAGGGTTGCCTTGGATACTGGTTTCATCGGACGCCAAAACCAATTGATCGTTCCAAGCACAGAAGTCGGGGATGTAACGCAGGTGGCTTCCAATTGGCTTGATGCCAGCTGAGTTTTGACTGGAAAAGGTCTTGGGGAAGTCAAAAAACATGCCGTGCATATCCATCATCCAACGACCGTCGGTGATCTCGCGAATCCGCGGCCATTCGGTGTACCAACCATGGATGGCATCGTTACAGAAGGCGGCTTTGGGCAACAAGTAGGTGTGCCATGTTCCGTCGTCGAGTACTTTCAGCCGCACGCTGCGGCGATCCCAGCCCATCGTCCAAATGGGGTCATTGCCGTCGCTACCGCCCGCGATGCCGTTGGGGCCGGTGACCTCGGTGTATTGACGACGTTCGATGATCTTCCAATTTTCGCCATCGTATTCGGCTAGGACACCACGTTCTTCGCTGTTCTTTGCGGCGCCCCCGACAACCAGATCATCGTAGGTTCCCGCAGCATGTTCGCCGTTATTGGAGACCACCAAACGTCCTTGCGAAACATAGGCTCCCTTGCCATGCCAACCGGGGACCGGCTTTTTGAACAAACGTTTGACTGCCAAGGTATGCACGTTGGCTTCCCAGATCGCTCCTTCCATGTCGATGTAGTAAACCATGTTCGCGGGATCGGTTAGATGCCGTGTGATTGCAGTCACTCGCATTGGCATGTCCGCTGGCGAGATGACTCGTACGTTTCCTTCGGCGTCGATCAAGTAGTGAGCGATTAGCAATTGATTCGATTCCGCATGAATCATCCTTCCTGCCGGAGTGCCACCGACGCTTTCCGGATGCACGGTCAGCGATTGAAGGTCTTCGCCGATCGAAAACAGTTTGTGTTCACTGCCATTGGGCTGATGCGGCGCGTAGTTGACCATCCACAGCTTGCCGGCCCACGGCACGATCGCTCCGATACCGCACTCATCATGCCCCGACTTGAAGTGGCCTCCGTTTTGGCTGTAGACGCCATAGGCGGTTAGATGCGGATAAATCCCGCTGATGTGGATGTCGTTGCGAACTTTCTCGTCACTGTGGGATAGGCTTCCCGCCTGTCGTTCATCTTGAGTTTCCCGCTCTGGCCGATCCTCCGAAACCAACGTCACGGTGTGTGATCCGATTTCGCGCTGGTACTCACGCAGCTGATTCGCGAGTTCATTGACCACGTTCGCGTTGCTCGGCTCATTTGCCAAATTCGTTTGTTCCATCCGATCCTGAACCAAGTCGTACAATTCTGCAAAACGTTCGCCTTCGTTGGTTTCCGTTTCGACGTACTTCCAACGTGCATTGCGAACGGCCCACAGCGGTTGGCTGCCGAGTTGGCTTGACGGCGCCTCGTACAGAAAGCTGGATCGCCAATCATCGGGCGTTTCAGCATGCACCAGCGGCAGCAAACTGCGACCGTGTAGTGATTCCGGAACCGGCAATCCAGCCAGATCGTAAATCGTCGCGGTCACGTCGATGTTCAAGACCAGTTCGGAAACCACTTGCGTTTCGGTCCCTGGCCCGGCAATCGTCATCGGCACACGCATTGATTCTTCGTAGGGCAACACCTTGCTTGTCATGCCATGTTCACCAAGCATCCAACCGTTGTCGCCCATCACGATGATCCAGGTGTTGTCGCGGATTTCAAGTGAATCGATCTCGTCGAGCACCCGCCTCACTGCGGCATCCATTTGCTGGACACTGGCAAAGTACTCTTTTGCGTGTTGCCGAATGTTTGCGGGGTCGTCGTAACCATACGCCAACGCCTGAGTACGGTTGCGAGCAGTTTTCAGATATTCCGGCTTGCCCGACAGATCGTCGTTCCAAGTTTCTGGAAGCGGCATCTCGGACGCTTCGTACTGATCTAGAAAGGCCTGTTTCGCTGGCCATTGGTGACGATGATCCATGTGTGGCACCTGCGTGTTCATCCACAACACAAACGGTTCTTCATGCTGGCTCGCTTCACGGATGAATCGAATCGACTCATCAGCGGTGACATCGTCGACGAACCCAGGCATCACTTTCGTTTCGCCTGCGATGGTGAATTTGCGGTCGTACCAAGTGCCGTTGGACCAACACGTCGAGACAAAATCAAAGCCACATGTGTCGGGCTCATTTCCCAAATGCCATTTGCCCGTCACCCCCGTCTGATAGCCAATTTTTCTCAGCGATTGAGCAAAGGTGACTTCCGAAGCGTGGATGTGACTTTTTCCGATTTCCGTCACGCCATTGGCGCTTCCGTAGCGACCCGTCAGACAGGCAGCTCGGCTAGGCGAACAGATCGCCAGGGTGACAAACGCGTTTTCGAAACGCGTTCCCGACGCGGTAATGCGATCGAGATTGGGAGTTCGAACAAACTCGCCGCCCGATTCGCCCGTGCCATCCCAGCGATGATCATCGGTCAGAATAAAAACAATGTTCGGTTTCGGTGTCTCGGCTTGGGCGATCGTCGCGGTGACCGCCAATAACAGGCTGGCCAAGACGGCAAAGCGAGGGTAATTCAGACGTCTCATTACAAAACCGTTTCGTTATCAAATTCGAGGAGGGATTTAGAGGCGGGAGAGTTGCCCCAAAAGAGCCTTCAAACGTGGAATGAGACATCCTAGCTGAATAAAAAGCGAAAATTGCTAAAATCATGTCTTCTGGAGCCACCTTTGGCTCTCTTTAGTTAGCCAGCCCTCTTTAGGTTTGATGATCGACGGATGACGGACGATGCCAAAGCGAATTCCCAGCCGCAGACCGGTGTCCCCTCGTCGGCCGCTGACCCTTCGCCAGACGCGATTAATTCGTCAGATTCGATCGAGATGACTACCGACGCGGTCGATGCCGCGCTGCAGCGAGGACAACTTGATCGCCAACGCGACTACACCCAACGTTTCGAGCAACACCGCCGCGTGATTTTGCTGTACTTGCGAAGCTTGCTTCCCACACAAAACGACGTGGATGAAGTCTTTCAAGAAACCTGTTTGGTGACATGGCGCGAATTCGACCGCTTTCAAAGTGGAACCAATTTCGCAGCCTGGGCATGCACGGTGGCCTACAACCAAGTGCGGGCCTGGCGAAAACGACAAAGCCGCGAACGACTTCGTTTCAGTGACGACTTGACACAACTTGTCTCGTCCGAGTTGATCGACAATCGTGAACATTACGAACGCTATGTGTCCGCGCTGGATCAGTGCATCGAGATGCTGCCTGAACATCACCGTGGGCTGATCGAAGATCGTTACCGAAACGAAATTCCCCTGGAAGTGGTCGCCCAAGCAGCCAACCGCTCAAGTGCCACCGTTCGTCGCATGATCAACCGAGTCCGCGAAACTTTACGCAACTGTGTCGCAAAGCGGATGCGGTTGGATCACGAATAATAAACCCAACTTAAATCAAATGACGACACAAGACGAAACGAACCCCGATCGCTGGAATCGCTACTGTCTGCTGCGTGATCTTGCGCTCGACGAAGAGGCGGACGAAGCTCAGCTTGCCGAGCTGGAAGGATGTCTCATCCGTGATCCATCGCTAAAACGTGACTTTGTCGAATCGTTACAAACTCGATCCGCAATCGCGTATCCGCAAGACGAATTGGCGTGTTCTCCCGAAAAATGGACCACGTCATTCGTGCCGACAATAGCCGCCACAACGACGCCGCAATGGCAGCGTATTCCGAAATGGGCAAACCTTGTGATCGCCGCGGGGATTTTGTTTTTTATATCCACCGCATGGCTGTACCTCGGTCACGGTGACGACCCTGGTATCGGGCTGATTGTCAAAACCGAAAACTGCCAGTGGCAGGGATCGACCATCCCTACCGTTCCAGGATCTTCGCTCCGTCCAGGCCGCCTTGTTCTGTCGCGAGGGATCGCCGAACTGCGAATTGGTTTGGTCGACGTGACGATGGAAGGTCCCGCGGATCTGGAGTTAATCCAGTCGGATCGATGCTTCGTACATGCAGGCCGAATCTTTGCCAAAGTCCATCCCGGTGGCGAAGGTTTCCAGGTGCAAACACCCACCTCGCTGCTGATCGATCGCGGCACCGTGTTTGGAGTGAACGTGACCGCCGATGGCAATTCCGATTTGACGGTGGTCAAAGGACGTGTCGATGCGAAACATCTTTCCTCGGGTACCA
>NZ_ANOG01000461.1 GCF_000346295.1 Rhodopirellula maiorica SM1
ATCACAGGGCTATTCACATGGTCGGTGTGGTTGCGTGGTGAAGCGAACCATGCCGGGACCACACCGATGGACATGCGAAATGACGCCTTCATGGGGCTGGCGGATTTTGCGCACGAGATCCCTCGCATCTTGGAAGAAAACGGCAGCGACCGCAGTCGTGCCACGATCGGCAAGGCTCAAATTTTGCCGGGTGCCGCCAACACCGTTCCTGGGTTGGTCGAATTTTCTCTCGATGTGCGGGACACTTCCGAAGTGGTCTTAGAAGAGCTTTCCAGTGCGTTCCGCAAAGCGCTTTCGGCGATTGCCCGCCGCCGTAATCTAATGTTCGAATTCGAACAAAAAAGCTACCTCGCCCCGGTTGCCTGTAGCTCCGATGTGGTCCAGCAGTTGCAAAAACAGTCCGAACATCTCGGGCTTGACTATTACACCATGCCCAGCGGTGCGGCCCATGACGCCCAAATCATGGGCAGCATCGTCCCGATCGGAATGGTCTTTGTCCCCAGCAAGAACGGGCAAAGCCATTCGCCTGCCGAATGGACCGCATGGTCCGACATCGAAGCTGGCGCCAATGTGATGCTGCAAACACTTGCAAGTTTGTCACAGCGTTAATTCTTGTCGCAAAACTCTCACTGAATTCCTCTACTAGTAATCATTCATGAACGACTTTAATCCAACCGCATCGGATATCCACGAACACATCGATCCTCTTAAGGAGGTGTATCACGAGTCGTTTATCGATAATCCTGCGCATCGTGAATTCATGGTGGATCACAACACGGCGCTGTTGTGTATCGATCTTCAATACTTGGATGCCGCACCGGGGCATGGCGTTTTTCGCGATGCCGCCAACAGTGGTGTTTCACCCGAGGCCCAAGAGTACTATTTCAATCGGCTCGATTCGTTGGTGTTGCCGAATGTGCGGAAGCTGCAAGAGTCGTTTCGCAGCCACGATCTCGAGGTGATCCATACGCGAATTCAATCGCTGACCCGCGACGGGCGTGATCGCGGTAAAGGACACAAACGACTCAATTTGTTGGCGGCACCAGGAACACGAGACGCTGATTTCCTCGAGGTCGTCGCGCCGCTGACCGAGCGCGATGAGATCGTCATCAACAAAACCGCTAGCGGTGTGTTTTCTTCGACAAACTTGCACTACGTATTAAACAATCTAGGTATTGAGTCGTTGTTTATCGTGGGGGTTTATACGAACGAATGTGTCGAAACAACCGTTCGCGATGCCTGTGATCTTGGTTACCTAGTGACGGTGGTCGAAGATTGTTGCGCGACGGTGACACCTGAGCTGCACGAGGCATCATTGGCTACGCTTCGTGACCGCTATGCACGGGTGATGACGCTAGCCGAAGCGACATCGACGGTCCGCCGTTTGATTCCGTCCAAGGGGACAATTGCTTCGTAAGTCTCCCTTTCTTTTCCAAATTGCGTCGACGCGGACATCGAAACGTGATCGAGATCGTTCACTCTTGAAACATTGCGCTCACCCAATCGCGATTGATCAAGACAGTGCGGTTGGAATCGAGTATCTTGGTGGGCTGGTTGTTGAACTGTTTGCTTTCCGAGATGAACCACCCATGGCTTACCCCCGCATCGCCAGTCTAAAAACGCACGATCAATTCCTGTCCCGGCTCGCGGAACTTGGGCTCGATTTGCCAAGTGACGAAAACTTGCAAATAGGCGACGAGTCGCCGCTCGGCCAACCGATTCAATTGAAGCGTGACGTGATCGGGAATCGCTTTTGCATCCTGCCGATGGAAGGTTGGGACGGTACGACCGATGGCAAACCGAGTGAGCTGACGCGTCGTCGCTGGAAAAATTTTGGCATCAGCGGTGCAAAATTGATCTGGGGTGGCGAGGCGGTTGCAGTGCGTCACGATGGGCGGGCGAACCCAAACCAATTGATCATGACCGAAGCCAATTTGGCATCGATCGAATCGTTGCGGCACGAATTGGTCACTGCGCATCAAGAGCGTTTCGGCAATAGCGACGATTTGCTTGTCGGTTTGCAATTGACCCATTCCGGAAGATTCGCTCGTCCTAATGAAAAGACTCGCGCCGAACCATTGATCGCGCAGCGTAATCCCGCGCTCGATCCGCGATTCGGTATCACCGATGATTCAAAACTGCTTAGTGACGATGATCTTAAACGGCTGATCGACGATTTCGTCGCCGCGGCGGTGCGATCCCAACGAGCGGGTTATCGCTTTGTGGATGTCAAGCATTGTCATGGTTACCTCGGGCACGAATTGCTCGGAGGCCATGATCGCGAGGGAGAATTTGGCGGCTCGTTTGAAAATCGTACTCGTTTTTTAAGAGAGATTGTCGCCGGCATTCGCTCCGAAGCGCCGCAGCTAGAAATTGGTGTCCGTGTCAGTCTGTTTGACTTCGTTCCCTACAAAGCGGGCGATGACCGTGTGGGAATTCCTGAGCCGGATGCGGATCCCCGACTGATGTTCGGTGGCGATGGCTCGGGATCCGGAATCGACCTGAGCGACCCCTCGCGACTGATGTCGTTGTTTGAATCGTTGGGGATTGAATTGGTTTGTTCGACGGCGGGAAGCCCCTACTACAACCCACACATCCAGCGACCTGCGTATTTTCCACCGAGCGACGGTTACCAACCGCCCGAAGATCCGTTGGTCGGGGTCGCTCGCCAAATTCAAACCACTGCAAAGATCAAACAGATGCATCCCAATTTGACGATCATCGGATCGGGATACACCTATTTGCAAGATTGGTTGCCAAATGTTGCGCAAGCCATTGTGCGAACCGGGTTGGCCGATTCGATCGGCTTAGGACGCATGGTTTTGTCGTATCCCGATCTGCCAGCCGATGTGATCAGCGGCAACGTAATGACACGAAAGAAGATATGTCGTACGTTCAGCGACTGTACGACCGCGCCTCGCAACGGCATCGTCAGCGGATGTTATCCGCTGGACCCGTTTTACAAAGCAATGCCCGAACGCAAGCAGTTGGCAGATCTGAAGAGCAACGCTTAATCGTCACCGATCCTTCTGGGCAACGTAGGCCGGATCAAGTCGCCCTAAGCGACGCCGATCCGGCGGATGCGAAAGTGACAGTAAGTTCGTTGCCGCCGCCGTGCCGGATCTTCGCTCCGCTGCGATCCGGCCTACGAAGAGGCGACATCGCGTAGGCCGGATCAAGTCGCCCTAAGCGACGCCGATCCGGCGGATGCGAAATTGACAGTGAGATTCGTTGCCGCCGCCGTGCCGGATCTTCGCTCCGCGGCGATCCGGCCTACGGATGCCTACGGATGCCTACGATCCCAACTTGACTCGTTTGCCGGTCTTGGCGCTTTCGTAGATCGCACGAATCACTTCGATGCTGCGACGACCTTCGCGTCCGTCGATCGAACAGGGGCGGTTTTCGTTGATCGATGCGACAAATTCTTCGAACAGCATCGTGTGGCCATGATGCCCGATTGCCGACGGATCGGCCGCACCACCACCCGTTTCGGTCTTGCCCGACATCGTTTTGCGAATCTCGGCATCCTGCTCGGTTTCATTGGCAAATTGCCAATCGCGAATGTCCTCTTCTTCGAGGACCGCGGTGCCTTCGCTGCCGCTGATCTCGATTCGCTTCAGCGCTCCGGGATAGGCGGTCGTGGTCGCTTCGATCACGCCGAGTGCGCCATTGGCGAAACGTAGATTGGCGACCACCACATCTTCGACTTCGATTCGCTCGTGCGTCATAGTGTCCATCATCGCGCTAATTTCCACCACGTCTCCCATTAACCACAGCAGCAGATCGACACTGTGGATGGCTTGGTTCATCAACGCTCCACCGCCATCGAGTTCCCAAGTGCCACGCCATGCACCGCTGTCGTAATATTCTTGCGAGCGATACCACTTGACGTACGAATCGCCCATGGTGATTTTGCCGAAGCGACCTTCTTCGACAGCCTTTTTCATGATTTTGCTCGACTCATAAAAGCGGCTTTGGAACGTCACCGCCAACTGCACGCCTGCTTTTTCGCACGCCTGGATGATCTGATCGCAGCGTTCGACCGTGATTTCGAGCGGTTTTTCGACGATTACATGCTTCCCAGCCTGGGCGGCCAACACGGCGGGATCCCGGTGAGCACCGCTGGGGGTACAGATCGAAACGGCCTGAATCTCGGGATCGGCCAGCATTGCTTCGATCGTCTCGTAGGACTTGCAGCCATTTTTCTCGGCAAACGCGGCCGCTTGCTCCGGATTTCGAGTGGCACATCCCACCAATTTGGCGCCTTTGGCGTCCTTGATAGCCTTGGAGTGAAAGCCTGCGATCATGCCGCAACCGATAATGCCAATCCCAATCGTCATCGTTTTTGCTTCTGTAGTGGGGGGAATGTTTGATTTGGTGGTGTTTCCAGATTTGCCCTCACACGATACTTTTTCTATAGCTTCTTTACCACCTGCGATCATGGTGCTTGCTTGGCTGAGGCCGCTGTCACGACCGCCAAGAGTTTGCATGACTTGCCCCGTCTGATTGACGAGGCTGTGGGGATCGCTGCGCACGTCCGGAAACTTCGCCCGCGAATACTGGCTTCGGGCAAACCCTCGCGTCGTACGACGAACCTGTCTTTGGCCTTTGACGGCGTTTGGGGCTCCGTCCGAGGTCTGCTGGCCGCCGCAGTTGCTCAACACAAACCCAATGTGCTGGTGTTGCTGCCCAATGCGGCTGACGCGGATATCGTCGCTGGTGACGCGATCGCGTTTGGTTTGACCGATTCGATCTCGCTGCCGCTGTCGTCCGGTGGCCAATCCTCGGGCAACCATCATCATCGTGACGCCGAATTTGCCGAACGATTGCAAGTGCTGCAGCGACTGCAGGATCGGACCGCCGAGGACCCCCATCCGCTATTGGTGACCGCGTTCATCGGCGGTGCGATGCAGCGAGTTCCATCGCCCGAGCGGCTCGATTCAGCCACGCGAGTGCTGAAGGTCGGCGAAGAGGTGGATCCCGAAACGATTCGCCGTTGGCTTGCCGAAGCAGGCTTTGCGGCGACCACGGCCGTCCAATTTCCAGGCGAATTCGCCACACGTGGCGGTATCTTAGACATTTTTTCGGCCGATCAACCCAATCCGCTTCGGATCGAGTGGTTTGGGGACGAGATTGAATCGATCCGCCGCTTCGATTTGGCTAGCCAGCGTAGTATCGAATCGATCCGCGAAGTCGAAATCACCGCGATCAGCGGCGAAGACATCGAAGAGAAAACGGACGCCGAAACCAATTCCTTTGGGCTGCTTGCCGACTATCTTCCCGACGATACCCTCGTCGTGCTGGTCGATCCCCACGACTGCAAAACATCCGCCGACGCGATCATCGATCGCTCCGGTGACGATCCTCGTTTCGTCTCGTTCGACGATTTAATGGGCTCGCTGCAACGCTTTCCAATCGCGATGGCGAGTTCATTGAACGAGGCGGTCGACGGCGCCGTAGTTGATCTGCGGTCGGCCAGCGCCGACGGGTTCGCCGTCACGCTGGACGAAGCATGCAAGCGAATCGATACGATCGCCGATAACCATGACATCATTTTGGTGGGCGACACCGCGGCCGATAGTGAGCGATTGTCGGAACTACTTCGCGAAACCAATGCACAATCGCAAGGCCGATTGCATTTGACCGTCGCCGAGCTGAGTGGCGGCTTCCGCTTGGCCACCGCCGAGATCTTGGTGTTGACCGGTGCCGAGCTGTTTCATCGCAGCCCGGTCCGACGCCGGCAAACCAGAGCACGTAGCAAACCGATTGCAAATCTGTTGCAGCTCGAAGTCGGCGATCTGGTCGTTCATCTTTCGCATGGCATCGGTTTGTATCGTGGTCTGCAGCACATTGAGAAAAATGGGCAACATCTCGAGCATTTGACGATCGAGTTCGATGGCGGCAGCAAAATTTATGTGCCTGCTTCGCGAATCGGGCTGGTCCAACGCTACGTCGGTGGTACCAAGACGCAGCCGCGGCTTGCCAAAATCGGTAGCCAAGCTTGGCAACGACAACGCAAAGCGGCGGAGTCGGCAGTCACCGATATGGCAAGCGAACTATTGGAAATGCAGGCCGAGCGAACGTCGCGCCGTGGGATCGCTTTCGATTCGGACTCCGCTTGGCAGCGTCAATTTGACGCCAGTTTTCCCTACATTGAAACCAACGACCAAGTCACCGCGATCGATGCGTCCAAATTGGATATGGAGACGCCTAAGCCGATGGATCGGCTGATCTGTGGCGATGTCGGATTTGGCAAAACCGAAGTCGCGATGCGTGCTGCGTTCAAAGCCGTCACCAGCGGCTATCAAGTCGCGGTGCTGGTGCCGACCACCGTGTTGGCCGAACAGCACTATCACAGCTTTTGTGAACGGATGGCTGAGTTTCCGGTCGAGATTGCCAAGTTGAGCCGGTTCTGTACCGCCGCCGAGCAACGTCAAACGGTCAAAGATCTTCGCCGCGGTAAAGTCGATATCGTTGTCGGAACACATCGTTTGGCCAGCAAGGATGTCGACTTTTCGAACCTGGGTTTGGTGGTCGTCGACGAAGAGCAGCGGTTTGGTGTCGCGGTCAAAGAACGGCTGAAAACGCTGCACAGCAACGTCGACGTGATGACGCTGTCGGCGACGCCAATCCCGAGAACGCTGCACATGGCGCTGGTCGGCGTTCGCGACATCAGCAACTTGGAAACCCCGCCGGCCGAACGCATGGCGGTAGAAACCAAGGTCACGCGTTGGGAGGATCAAATGATCCGCACGGCGATTGTGCGGGAACTGAATCGCGGCGGTCAGATGTTCTTTATTCACAATCGCATCGGCGACATGCACACCGTCTCGGAAAAGATCCGCCGCATCGTCCCCGAAGTCCGCATCGGGATCGGCCATGGCCAAATGGGCGAAGGCGAACTCGAACGCGTGATGGTGGATTTTATCGAGCACAAGTTTGATATGTTGTTGGCGACCACGATCGTGGAAAGCGGGATCGATATTCCCAACGCCAACACGATTTTTATCGACGACGCCGATCGTTATGGCTTGAGCGATCTGCATCAATTACGCGGCCGGGTGGGACGCTACAAACATCAAGCCTACGCTTACTTGATGGTTGCCCCGCATAAACATCTCACCCCCGAAGCGTCCAAACGACTCCGCGCGATCGAAGAGTTTAGTCACATGGGCGCCGGTTTCGCGATCTCGATGCGTGACCTTGAAATTCGTGGTGCCGGTAATTTGCTGGGGAGCCAACAGAGCGGTCATATTGCCGCGGTCGGCTACGAGATGTATTGCCAATTGCTTGAAGATGCCGTTCGCCAGGCGCAGAAGTTGCCACCGAAATTATCAGCCGATGTCGACATCGATCTGCCGGTGGAAGCCTATTTGCCCGAAGACTATGTGCCTGATTTGCGGCATAAGATCGATCTGTACCGTCGCATCGCCAAGATCGAAAATGCTTCGCAGATCAAGGAGGTGCGTACCGAGCTGCGGGACCGATTTGGCGTGCTGCCCGAACCTGCCCGGCGGATGCTCGAACTTGCCGAGTTGCGACTCGATGCTGCCGCGTGGCAGATTGCATCGATTACTTCGGATGCTCGCTTTATTGTGCTGCATTACACCGATCGCAAGCGGATCGATCAATTGGTGCGGCAGAGTTCGATCGCGATCCGCATCGTCGATCAACGCCGCGCCTACATCCCAACCAAAGACTACGACATGGAAGTCGATGTGGCAGGCACCAGTTGGTTGCAATTAGCTCGCGCCGCCCTGCATCTCGGCTAACGTATGACCAAGCAGTCTAGGTCGTAGCGACAACTCGCCAAGAGTGTCGTGCACGTTTACGCATCCTGACCGACCGACACAATTGCCTGCTCGTGCGGTCCTGTTTGCGGCACGTCCTTTTGGTGCCCTTCACCCGGATCCGAGCCGATTTGCTGAGTGCCCAGCTTGGGAAATAGCGGTGCCAGCACGTATTGACGCAGCACAAACCAAAACAAGTTGGGTTCGTTCAATCGCGGGTCAATTGTACTCGCGATCGCCGCATGGGCTTTTGGCAATTCACTCCAGTGCATTCCCGGGTGATCGTGGTGGGCGGTGTGGTAGCCGTTGTTGAAAAACAGGAAATTAAACCACCATCCCGTAAAATTCCGTGAGTGGTCGTGATCGGACCACGCATCGGTGTGAATGTGCTGGATGAAATTAAAGAACATGATCACGGTGCTCGACAAGATCGCCGGCAAAATGACAGAGAAGAACCACAGATACAATCCGAGTCCCGTTTGTTGGTTGTGGTAAAGCACTGCAGCCAACACGCCTAGACTGATGTAACCGCCCATCCAAACGAAATATTGAAAGCGGATTCGGGCGTACAACTTTGGTTTGCCTGCTTTGACTTTCTCGATGTACTCGCGAATTGGGAAACTTTGAAAGTAACCTGATACAAAGGGATAGCTCAACACGACCCAAATGCTGTGTTTATTGGTGTAACGCCATGTTGCCGTGGCATCGCCCGGGCGGTTCACAAATTGATGGTGATTCAAGTTGTGCGTCGGCACCCACATCAGCGTCGGGTAACCGTAGAAAAGGGTCAAAATGTGACCGAAGAAATGGTTCCAACGCGGCGACTTGAACGTGGCGCGATGGTTGTGATTGTGTGAGATCGTGCCGCACGCAATCGCTAGATAGCAACTGATCGGACTCAGATAGACCACCCAACTCGGGTCGCTATACTGAATCACCACCAGAGTGATGGCGAGAGCGACCCACAAAACCGATCGATAATCAGCGTGGTTGTGTAGTGACATCGTAGCGATCCCTCCGTCGAACGTGGGCTGCAGAGAATGGACACGCTATGAATTTCAATTCTGCTGCGGAAACCGCGAGCGTTGGGGGAGTGAACCCTTTCGCATCGATCGAGCATCTTCGAATCAAAGCGTGAACCTGGGCACAGACTACGACAACCTAAGCGGTTGTCAATCGACGATTTGCAATTGGTCGCCCACAGAGCCCTCACCGACCATGTTTAGTTGGCGGTGCGTGTTCAGTATGATAGCGACTGCGTGCAACATGCTGATCTTGCTTGCGCAGACAAATCCATCCGCATCGCGGCAAGGTATTCTTTCCGCTTTCACCACGTTTGACATTTAACTCGCAGAGACATTCGTTATGCCAGGATTAATGGACGACCTTTACGCCTACAACGACTGGGCAAACGACAAGGTGATTGCACTTTGCGGTGACCTTTCGGATGCACAGCTTGATACGCCACGTGAAATGGGATTTGGAACCCTGCGGGCGACGCTTTTTCATATTCTGACCGCCGAAGTGATTTGGATGGAACGATGGCAGGGTGTGCCGTGGCGTCCGTTTCCCAAAGACCCCGAGGGAATGTCGGTCGACGCGATCGCGGACGCCCTGAGGGATGTCGCTCAACAGCGACGTGATTTGATGTCGGCCGAGCAAGACAGCCGATTTAGCCGTCTGGTTCAATACCAAGACAGCAAGCAAACGCCCTACGATCACCGCTTGAGCGACTTGTTACTGCACGTTGTCAATCACGGCGTTCATCATCGCGCTCAAGCACTGAACTACCTGAAACAGTTTGACCGTACGGTCGTCGCTGGCATCGACTATCTGTTCTATCGACTTGCAAAACATGCCGTGCCGCAAAGCCCCGAAGCGGAGGCAAGTTTGCGAGCTTACGGGTTAGACGTCTCCGAGCCCTGTGGCGAACGTTGCCCGTGGGATGCCCAGTGGAACATCCGTCAATTTCAATACAACGATTGGGCAACAGGCAAGGTGTTGGAATTTGCAGCATCTTTGACCGACGAACAGCTCGATCGCGATTTTGCGATGGGGCC
>NZ_ANOG01000462.1 GCF_000346295.1 Rhodopirellula maiorica SM1
TCAGCCGGTTGATGTACTTCAGCTGTAGGTTCGCGTTGGCCGAATCGAGTTCGATGGCCCTCTGATAAGACGCAAACGAATCCGAATGGCGGTCTAAGACATAGGCCGTGTCAGCGTACAATTCCTCGCAGCGTGCTCGTTCGGCAATCGTCTCGCTTTGACCACATGCGAGCCCCGCAAAGGCTTTTGCTAGGAATTCCTGATCAGGATCGGGACGGGTGATTAGGTATGCGGCTGCGGCGCGGTAATTCGCCGTCGAAGGAGGAATGATGCTAGCAATCGAGATTTCAGGGTATGACTCCAGCATTTTTAAGGCTGCTGGCGTCTGGCTGGGTTGCCGCTGCAACAACATTCGCAAATAGGTGACTGCTAGTTCGGGTTCATGACTGTCGAGCGATAGTTTCGCCAATTGCCGCAACGCGGCGGAGTAGGTGCCGTATAGCTTGCTAAGCTGCTGCAGGATTGCCCGTGTGCGGTCGCGATCGGTGTAGACGAAATCCAAATACAAGCTGGCCGTACGCGCTTCACGCGACAAGGGCCGGACGCATAGTTCGGCTTCCGTGTTTTCCAGTGCGGTAATGTAGTGACGCGAGAGTGGTGAATCGGTCGCGTTACTTTCCGCGACGCCTGAGTCTGACTCGTTCGCGGGGGCGCGGTGGTTCGTCGAATGGGCCGCGACCGTTTGGTTCTGAGCATGCCATTTCAGACGACGGACCGCAGGAGCGGTTTGCAGGTACAGCTCGCGAAGCTGCTCGGTCGATTTTGGGTTCGCTTGCACCACTTCGTCATAACGCGCAAGTTGAAAATGCACGTCGCTGAGAACTCGATAGACCGCAGGCGATTCGGTTCGCTGGGCAAGATTTTCGAGCGGCGAGATCAGAGCCTCGAGTTGTGACGGATTGGTTCCTCGCTGTGCAAGCAATGCTTTCGAGCGGCGAACGATCGCGTCGGCGCTGGCATCCTTTTGCAATACGCTAAGTGCCCAAACGCTCGGCAGCACGGCAATCGCCGCGATGGCGATGGATCGAGGCAGCATTTTCTTGGTTTGAAACCGGATGCGTGGCTTGCGTTTCGCTGTTACTGGTTCGATGAGTGCCGGTTTAATGTGCGCAGGTTCGTCGCTGGAACTGTCAAGATCGCCCGAGATTTCCTGGTCGTGTGCAACTTCATCTGCCCATTCATGGGCGTCGTCATCTTCGATGTAAGCATCGGTTTCGTCACCCAGGTAATCTGTGTCGCGGGTCCGTGGTGCAACTAGGTGACCTCGGGTCGATGCGACGGGTAAGAAGATTGCACAGGCAATCAAGTTGGCGGGGATGATCAGTCCCATGTCGAAAAACTGAGAAACTGCCAACGAGCCGAGGATGTACCAACCGGCGACTCGCAGTCCATGATCCACCGCGTCGGGCGAATCGTTCAGTTTGTTCAGCGATCGGATCACTCCGACAATCAGCACGCCGACAAACAACACTCCTGGAATGCCTTGTTCGGTAAACATCTCTAGCCACAGATTGTCGGCGTGGTGCGCCCATCCGTCGCTGCTTTTTTCTAGCTGGGTGAGATGCGCATCGGCGAATGTGCCCAGTCCGCTGCCGGTTGGCAAGTAGGTTGTCGCTGCCGCCATGACGTCACTCCAAAGTGGTAGGCGTCCATCATTGAGCAGCGTTGATTCGTCCTGATCGGATAACAACTCCATGCGATCGAGCGAGGTCAAATCAAGATTGAATGGGACAATCAACAGTGCCACCGCGATGGCCAGCACGGCAATGATGACCGGGATGCTGGCGGTGCCGCGGCGAGCACGGATCCAGCCCAGTGCGAGCGTGAAACCAATGATTGCACTGACCAATCCGCCTCGCGATCCACACACCAGCAGCGCTGCGGTGCACAGTACCAAGCTGATCAATGCGATGCTGGAATCACGATCACTGGCTAGTGAAATCAGGTCGTTGACTTCAAAATTTTCGTCGTCGACTTCGGTTCCGATCAATGCCGACAAACGCCATGCGAGCACTCCCATGCTGGCGCCGACGCCGATGTTCATTAGCAAGGCGGCGTTGTTGCGATTGACAAACGCGGCAAAATGGGCACCGCGATTGATCGCGTTCATGCCTAGTAAATCGGTTTCGGGGCTGACGAGCTGAAAAATCCCTAAGGCTGCATGCACGGCGGCGCCTGCGGCGAGCCCAGCCATCAGCAACACCAATCGACGGCGGTTCTGGAATACCGAGGCGGAGGTCCAAGCGAGCGTCGCGACGACCAGCAACATCGCGACGGCGTGCCGCGAGGCAGCGGGGTCAATCGAGATCGGGTGCATCGAGGAACGCTCTGTCTGCGATCCGATAATAGGATCAAGCCAGGTGGTGTAGGCCGCCGCCGATCCGGGGCTGAGTAGATTGGTCAGGAATGCGGGCAGCGGCAGCGTTTGGAACCAAGCGAACGCAGCCCAGCCAAGCAATAGGATTGTCAACCAGTGGAATCGAGGACCTCCTTGAGTGTCGCGGTCCATGATCGAGGGAAGTGCTAAGAGCCCAGACGCAAACACTGCAACACAAGCGGCCCATTGTGTCCAAGGCAGAATGCCACCGTGATCAAACGCGAGGACGCAGGGCAGGAGTGTCAAAATACACGCGGATGCCCAAAGCGAGATTTGAATGAGAAGAGGAGCGATCGATTTCATAAAAAGTTTTCAAAGCTGCGTTTCCTTGGCCGCTTCCCGCTTGGATGGGGGCCGTTCCAGTAGCTAGCGTAGCAAGTTTGGTAGGACAGATTATCGGACAAAATCCATCACGGCAATTATTTCACGCGAAAGAAGGGAATCATCTGACCACACAGTCAGGACGCGTATTTCCTTTGACCTTACCGAGACAATGTTTGGTTTTCGCACGGGATCAGCCCAATCCCACGGTGAACCTAGCATCCTGTTACGCGAAACGTCCTAGTTTAGTCGACTAAGTATGGAAATCGACAGATCGTGCACACAGTGGCGGTTAGATTGCCATAGGGTTTGAGATGGTGTGCAGGAGTGGTTCGCCGTCCCATCGGTTTTTTGGTTGGGGGCCGTTCAGGGTGTGCGTATAAGCAAGGATTCACCAGTCCTCCCCGGCCGCTTTCAGCGGCCGACCGTCCCAGTGGTGAGGGTGACGTCGATGGCGTCCAAAAGTCTTCGCGACTTTCGCCTCCTCGCTGTTCTTTACGATGTCGCTACTAGCTGCTCGACCGATTCGCCGGGGGTCCACTTGGTGTAGTCACTGGGGTCGCGGTGGACTTGTCGGTAAATTGTGTCTCGTTCAACAGGATCTCTGCCCGCTTCGCTGATCAGGTCACGGATCTTGTCCACCGACAAACATTGCGGTGTCGTCGCCCCGGCGTCGTGGTAGATCAATTCGTGACGTACGGTGCCGTCAATGTCATCCGCCCCGTAGGCGAGCGCGGTCTGCGCGGTTTCGACACCTAACATGATCCAGTACGCCTTGATGTGCTGGACGTTATCCAGCATCAGCCGGCTGATCGCCATGGTTCGCAAATCCATGATCGCCGATGGCTTCTTGATGTCCGAAAGCTTTGTGTTCTCGGGGTGAAACGCCAACGGAATGAAGACCTGGAAACCACCCGTCTCGTCTTGTAGATCTCGCAACCGGATCAAGTGATCGATGCGGTGAAATGCCTTTTCGACATGTCCGTACAGCATCGTGCAATTAGTCCGCAGCCCAATTTGATGCGCCGTCCGGTGGATGTCCAACCAAGCATGCGTGTTCGCTTTGTGTTCGCACAATTGGTCACGCACCTCGGGATGAAAAATCTCTGCTCCGCCACCCGGCATGCTGCCTAGTCCCGCGTCTCGCAAGTCTTCTAGAACCCAGCGGACCGATTTCTTGGTCTGAAATTCAAACCAATTGATCTCCACCGCCGTCCAACCTTTGAGGTGGATTTGCGGATAATTCTCATGCAGCAATTCGATCAGGTGACGGTACCACTCGTAGGGTTTTTGGTGGTGCAGTCCGCCGACGATGTGCATTTCGGTACAGCCGTTTTCGGTTGCT
>NZ_ANOG01000463.1 GCF_000346295.1 Rhodopirellula maiorica SM1
CTCTCGTCACCGAGAATCTTGCGAGTCTCGTAGACCATCTTCATCTCTTCGCTCGTATAGCCTTCATGCTTCTCCGAGCCAATCTGTGGGATCAGGTTGAAGCCAATCGGGTGCTGGAACGTTTTCGGTGGATGCGTTTGGCCCACCAGTGCGCTGCGGACGCTGTCGTTGAGTTCTTCGTTGCCCGCCAACCCCGCTCCGCTAGTCGCTTGGTACGTGCTGACGACGACGCGGCGAACGCGAGCAGCGCGATGCAGTGGCGACAACGCGACGACCATTTGTGTGGTGCTGCAGTTCGGGCTAGCGATGATGCCTTGATGGTTATCGACCGCTTCGGGATTGACCTCGGGGACAATCAATGGAACCTTGGGGTCCATTCGCCAATAGCCGCTTTCGTCCACCACGACGGCTCCTGCCTTGACTGCCCACGGTGCAAATTCGGCCGAGACTTCATCGGGGGTGCTGGCGATGACTAGATCGATATGGTTGAACGCCGAAGGTTCCAACAATTCGACTTTCAGTGTCTCTCCGCGGAAACGCACTTCCTTGCCAACGGATCGCTCCGACGCAAGCAGTTTCAGCCGCTTGAATGGCAGTTCGCGCTCGGCAAGTTGTTCAAGGACAATGCGGCCAACCGCACCGGTGGCGCCAACGAGAGCAAGTGTTTCGTACACGGAAATAAGTTCTCAGGTAGGAGGTTAGGAAAATGTGGAAGGAGTATCGATCGTGTGATTCCGTAGGTCACAGCCGCCGCAGGCATCGCGAGCGAGAAAGGGAACGAGTGATGGAGTGGTCCCAAACGCGGTTCCGCCCTGCCCTGCCCCGGCGATCATCGCAGTGTTGCGAGATTCATCGCACCGTTGCCCGAATCATCGCACTGTTGCAAGATTCATTGCACCGTTGCCCGATAACGACCGCAGCACACAAGCACGTTAGGCTCGTGTGCCGCATCCACGGAAAATCAACTGATTCGCCGTATTGTGATCGGTCGACGGGATTTTGGGTATGACCTGAGGGAATTTATCCCAACCTGCCGCCGGAAGCTTCTTATCAGGCCATCACCGCACGGAATCGACCGACTTATTGATTCTCTTTCATCGCCTTGATGACTTCGGGAAGCTTCTCATCGACCAGCCCGTATCCGCCACGACCTTCCATTACTCGTGATTCGACGTCCAATTGGACTTCGCCCGACGTAGAATCCCAGAACTTGGTGATCGTTTCTTTGTCGAGTGGTTTGTAGGATCGGAACAGACGGAAACCGATGCCACGTGACGGATAGTCGGTCAACCACCAAGGGCTCTTCGGAAAATTGGGATCCGAATCCTTCCATTCGATGTCATCCGACGCCAATCGAGCGGCACTGCGAAGTTCCTCGGGATCCATTTCCCAGCTGCCGCCACGAACGACACAGGGCGACGAGGTTTCTGGCCACTGGACGACCTCGGTCGCATTGATCGGTGCTTTCTCTGCAAACGATTCGTAGCCATCTTCGGTGTATTGATTGACGGTCCATTCGGCCACGTTGCCGTGCATGTCATGCAATCCGAACGGGTTCGGTTTTTTGGTGCCAACGGCTTCTTGGCCTTCGTCCGCGTTGTCGTAATACCACGCATAGTCGTCGATGTCGTCGGCGGAATCACCCCAGCTGAATGCAGTCGCTTTGCCACCGCGAGCGGCGTATTCCCATTCCGCTTCGGTGGGCAATCGGTATTGTTCGCCCGTGATGCGGCTGAGCCATTTGGTGAACTGTTGTGCCGCATACTGGGTCATCGTGACGGCGGCCTGCTCGGGACGCTCACCATATTCGTAGGTGAAACTCGGTTCGTACAGCTGAGTCGGTGCGGTGATCGCGTCAGCCATGTTGGACTCGTCGACCGGGCGAATGCCTTCGCGTTCAAATTCCTTGAACACGTTGTACAGCGACATGAATTCTTTGTACTGAGCCCAGTTGATCTCGGTTTTGGCCACCCACATCGGATCGACGTTGACTTTGATCTGAGGACCTTCGGCTTCGCCACGATCCTCTTCGTCTTCGGGGCTGCCCAATAGGAACGATCCGCCCGGAACGGGAACCATGTCGATCGTCAGATCGGTACCCGGGATCGTCATCGTGTAGGGAACCATGTATCCCTCATCCACTTTGACCGAAGGGCCTTCGCTCGGTTTTTCTTTGGCAATCCCCTCGACAGAGCCGCTTTTTCCGGTGTCCGGAGCGTCCGCCAAAGCGGCAGCCGTGAAAAATGTGAGCGAAAAAGCCAAGCAAAGCGAGCTTGTTTTGACGATTTTGGTCGGTAGATATTTCATACAGAAGTGTATTGGGTGTGGCGAAAACATCGGGTTTTTCTTATCAACAATTTGACTAAGCCCATACTAGCCATCGAACTCAATAGTGCAATCACGGGAGTGCAGGAGAATTCGCTGCAATGGACGTGTCCGACGGGTCGTAATTGCTGTAGCTGCTGCGCGGCTGGGCGGTGGCCATTACGCGGTGCCTCGATTTGGGAACCACTAAAGCAATCACTGCGGCCCAAATTCCCTCACTTAGACACATCTCGGCAATCGCCACGACTGGTTCCCAGGCTCCAGCCGAGACCCCAATGAATTGCAGGCTCCCGCCCAATGCCATCGACTTTGGCACTAAACGGGTGGCGTTTGTAGCGGTGCGGGGCCCGCCCGGTCTAAACCGAACGTTTTACTCGCCTCAACCGGACGGCTCACGCCGTGCCGCTACCAAAGTAGATGGCGTTTGGGCTCCCCTCTGCCGAGCGAGCAAAGACGAGGCGAGAGCGTCGAAAGGTAACGCTGTGAAGCATTTTTTCGTAGCGAAACTCGCAGAGAGTTTCGGTTTTACTCGCGTGGCCGAAAGTCTCTGCGACTTTCGCTACAGCTAATTCGCGTTTTCCTTATAGGGAGAAATGCTTCACAGCGTTCCTCGAAAGGGCGTTCCAAGGCAGCAGCCTAGGAACGAGTGTTTTTGGTGGCGTTCACCGATATGTGTCGTTAATCACGCACTACAACGGTTCAAAATCAGGTCGGCTTCCCAGTCGGACGGGGACGATCTGTTTTTTATTCTGGCGATAAATTTCCACGTTGACGACCGTCTCGGCCAATGAATCGCCGATGATTCGCATCAAATGTCCGCGGTCGGTGACCAGTGTGTTGTCCACCCGCAGGATCAGATCGCCTTGGCGTAAACCTGCCACCGCAGCGGGCGATTCTTTGTCGGCCAACCCGGAAATCATCGCCCCGCGGACTCGCGCGTCGTCCCCGATCAATTCATGGTCAGCCACGTCGGCCAATCCGACGCCCAGCCAGCCGCGTTCGACACGGCCGGATGCCTTCAATCGCTCGTAAATCTGTTGGACCACGTTGCTGGGGATCGAAAAGCTGACCCCTTGGTAGGTGTCGCCCACAATCGCGGTATTGATACCGATCAATGTTCCGCGGGCATCGACAAGCGGGCCGCCGCTATTGCCGGGATTTACCGCGACATCGCTTTGCATGAAATCTTGATACTGAGTGCTAGCACGGACCAAGCGATGTTTGCCGCTGAGGATGCCAAAGGTGACCGTGCGATCGAGTCCGAAGGGGCTACCAACGGCCCACACCGGGGAACCCACGCGACAGCGGTCGCTGTCACCCCACTGGATCGGCATCAGTTTGTCAGAGTTGACTTTCAAGACGGCAAGGTCGGTAAGCGGATCGGACCCGACGACCACTGCGGCGGTGCGTCGACCATCGCTGAGCGTCACCATGACATCCTCGCCATCGGCGATCACATGACGATTGGTGACGATGTAGCCTTCCTTGTCGACGATCACGCCGCTGCCTTGGTCCGACGTGGTCAACGCATCCGAACGGCGGAAACTGGCCGCCGACGCGAGCGCTTCGATCGGCCGACGTTTGACTTCGATGTGCACCACGCTTGGGCCGACCGCAGCGGTCACCATCTGGTAAGCCTCGCTCAGCGTGTCCAGCGACACATTTTTCAGCCCCTCGCTGCCTTGGTCATACTCAGCCCGCAGCGCACCCCGGTGCCACGAATAACGGATCTCTTCGACAATCTGAGGGACGGCGAAACGCGCCGCGGCCAACATCAATGCCATCGTCGCCAACAGCATCAAACTTTGTAGGATCGGATCGGGATGACGCAGCGATTTGCGATCCGCCTGTTTGACGCCAACCTGTTTCGCAGTGTCGTCGTCGGTAGCAGTGTCGTCGTCGGTATTTAATTCGGTTTTGCGAATCGCAGTCTCGTTTTCTTCTGCGGTCACATTCGCCATTTCCAGCGTCGATGTCTCC
>NZ_ANOG01000464.1 GCF_000346295.1 Rhodopirellula maiorica SM1
GGATTGTTTCTGTCTGCGAAATCATTCGACGTTCAAAACGATACGTTCTACGTCGACCGTGACAAATGGTTAGCGATCAACCCCGATCAACGCAAACAGGCGACTGCGAACACCACGTTCCAGTTTCCCACTGGGACCTATGACATCACACTGCATGCGATCGGCGAAAACGATGGCAAGTCGACGTACCGCGTTGAAGTGGATAGAGAACAGGTAGGCGAATTCACCACGGTGCTAAGCAACCAAACCGCCGAAGATGCCGCCAAGTACCGCAAAACGTGGGAAAACGTCGCGATCACCGATGGCGCGATCATCACGATCAAAGCGACCACAGGTAGCGAAGACGGCAAGGAATTTTCACGTGCTCGATGGGCTGGCATCACGTTTACTCCCGCAGACGCCGAGACTCGCAAACAAGCCAAACCACATCTCGCCAAGCAAGCAGCGAAAGCAGACAAACAAACGGTCGCATCCACAGGCAGCCCGACCAAACCCGTCAGCAACTTGCCACTAATTCTGCCTCGCGGAACCGACGGCGACGCCAGCGTGACGGTTTCAGGCGAAACGAAACAGTGGCACAAGATCACGTTGGATTTGCAAGGCCCGTTCGCACACGAGCAAGACAATTCGCCCAATCCGTTCACCGACTACGCAATGATGGTCGCGTTCAAACACAGCGACGGAACGACCTATACCGTCCCTGGCTACTTTGCCGCTGACGGAAACGCTGGCGAAACATCGGCAGAATCAGGCACAACATGGCGCGTTCATTTCGCGCCCGACCGCACCGGCGAGTGGACCTACACGGTTTCCTTTCGGCAAGGTCCATTGGCGGCGCTGGACACCGATCCGGCGGGCGCTGCTTTGTCACCGTACGACGGCAAATCGGGTCGGCTTCGTGTTGCCAAAAGCGACAAGCAAGGCCGCGATTTGCGTGGACTTGGACGCCTAAACTATGTCGGCAAGCACTACTTGCAATTTGCTTCAAGCAAACAGTACTTCTTAAAGGCGGGTGCCGATGCTCCTGAAACGCTGCTCGGCTATGCCGACTTTGACAACACCGTCGCAGGCAAACCGGCCAAGGTGCCACTGAAAACATGGGCTCCCCACATCAAAGACTGGAAATCCGGTGACCCAACGTGGCAAGACGGCAAGGGCAAAGGATTGATCGGTGCAATTAACTATCTTTCCGGCAAAGGCTGCAACGCGTTTTCGTTCCTGACCTATAACGCGGGCGGCGACGGCGACAATGTCTGGCCCTTCATCCAACGCGACGACAAGTTGCACTATGACTGTAGCAAACTGGATCAATGGGGCGTTGTGTTTGACCACAGCACCGCCAAAGGAATGTACTTGCACTTCAAGATGCAAGAAACTGAAAACGACGACAAGGTTCCTACCTCACTCGACGGCGGCGACCTCGGCGTTCAACGCAAACTGTATTGCCGCGAGTTGATTGCCCGCTTTGCTCACAACTTGGCGCTCAATTGGAATCTAGGCGAAGAGAACACCCAGTCCACCGAGCAGCTCAACGCGATGTTGTCGTACATCGACGCGTTTGATGCCTACGATCACAACCGAGTGGTACACACATTCCCAAATCAACAGGATTCTCAGTACGAACCATTGCTTGGGAACAAATCGGCGCTGACCGGGGTGTCACTTCAAAACAGTGGAATCCACGATACGCACTGGCAAACGGTAAAATGGGTCGACAAATCACGGGCAGCAGGGAAACCGTGGGTCGTCGCGTTTGACGAATCTGGAACTGCGGCCCACGGGCAATGCCCCGATCTGGGCTACCGCGGCTTCGACGGCCGCGACAGCAAGGGCAAGATGACGTACACCCAACACGAAGTCCGCAAGCAAACCTTGTGGGGCACGTTGATGGGCGGTGGTGCCGGTGTGGAATACTACTTTGGCTATGCCTATGCCGAGAACGATCTGGTGTGCGAGGATTGGCGAAGCCGTGATCAGAGCTGGGACTATTGCCGTATCGCCTTGAACTTTTTCCACGACAACGACATCCCGTTTTGGCAGATGTCCAACCACGATGCGTTGGTTGACAACGCGAAACACAAAAATACGAACTTCTGTTTCGCTAAAGCTGGTCAAACCTATGTGGTTTATCTGTGCGACGGTGGCACCGTCGACCTTGACCTCCGCAACGTCAAAGGCGACTTTTCGGTCCAGTGGTTCAATCCACGAAGCGGCGGTTCGCTACAAAACGGATCAGTCGAAAAAGTCAGCGGCGGCAGCAAAGTCAATCTTGGCAAAGCTCCAAGCGACCAAGAGCAAGACTGGACCGTCGTGGTGCGAAAGCAATAAGTGGGATAGGCTTCCGGCCAGTCACCGGGTTCCGCCCCTTGCCCAAGGATACTCCTTTGGCAATGAAATGAGCCCTTCCTGATTTCACCTTCCCGGCAATGCCGGGAGGGTTCAGAAACAAGTCTTCAACGAGACTGCTCTTGCTGCGTTGGAAACACGTGACTAGACTGAAAAGGATGAAGAGCCCTCTTTTTGCCGTCATGCTGATCGCCCTTTTGGTGGCGTGTCCAGTGCGTTGTCTTTCGTGTGATGCGAATGCAGCGGGGGGCAACGAGTCCGCACCGACCGTGTGTTCGTGCTGCTCTCATGCCGAGGACGCTCCTACATCGGATCGCACGAATCAATCGTCCGATAGTGAGTGCGATTGTCCAAATTGCATTTGCGAAGGCGCAGTGCTCGAATCGGGTGTCGAACTTCCCGACACAGCAAGCATGATCGTCGATTGGATTTCGGTTCTGCAAATCACCGTCGCCGAGCCGAGCCACGTCGACACCGCTGAGCGTCAAAGCTCGTGCCAATATTCTCTTTACGGTCGCGCTGCGCGAATTGCGCACCAATCTTGGTTGATTTGATTCGACCCTCTTTCTGATCTCGCCTGCCACGAGATACGAGGCTCACACAGTGATCCTCGACCGTGTGATGTTCGAGTAGTGGGATTCGCCAGGATTCCAACGTTTGCTGCTGCAACATCAGGAACTCGGCGCGGTCCCACAACGAAAGCAAATGGCATTGAGCTCGCGCTCAACTGCTAGCCATGACCTTCACCCTGAACCATCACGACCCAACATGCTACTTCCCTGGGAATACGGCGTTCGCAATCTGGCTCGGCGGCCACTGCGTACCGCATTAACGCTCGTTGCACTGGCAACGGTCGTGATGCTGGTGTTTGTCGTCGTTGGATTCATTCGTGGACTGGAACGGTCGCTGGCGGTCAGCGGCGACCCCAACGTGGTATTGGTGTATTCGGTGAACTCAGAAGAGAACATCGAGAACTCATCGATCGCCGCACGCACCCCATCGCTGATGGTCGCCAGCTTGGACGGCGTCGCGCAGAGATTTGGGGTCACATGTGTCTCACCGGAATTATATTTGGGCACGCGCGTCAAAACCGAAGACGGCGCGGGCGGGTTGGGGCTAGTGCGTGGCGTCAAATCGACCGCCCCGCTTGTTCGCCGAAGCGTCAAATTGATCGATGGTGATTGGCCGCAGTCCGGAGAAGTGATCGTGGGTCGGTTGGCCACTGCAAAACTTGGCAGTTCTGATGATGCGTTGAGCGTGGGAAACCAAATCGAATTCGAAGGCCAAACTTGGAAAATCAGTGGTCAATTCGCCGCGGAAGGTGCCGCGTACGAATCCGAAATTTGGTGCGATCTCGAAGACTTTCAAATCGCAACCAAACGCCAAGATCTAAGCTTGGTTGCGATGCTACTTTCCCCCGGAAGCTCCGCGGCGGAAGTACAGCTGTTTTGCAAAGAACGTACTGATTTGGAACTGCGGGCAATCCGCGAAACCGACTACTACGCAGCGCTTCAGCAACACTACAAACCGGTCCGTTTGCTGGCGTGGTTTGTTGTCGTGCTGGTTTCCGCCGCGGGAATCTTTGCCGGGTTGAACATGATGTACGGCGCCGTGGCAGGTCGCGTCCGAGAACTGGCGACGCTGCAAGCAATTGGATTTCGGCGACGTGCAATCTTGATCAGTTTGATTCAAGAGGGCGTATTGCTGGCCGCTTCGGGTTCGCTGTTGGCAGGAGCCTTGGCCCTGACGATGCTCAACGGGATGGCCGTGCGATTCACGATGGGGGCGTTCACGCTGCGAATCGATAGTGTGGCCATCCTGATCGGATGTGGGGTGGGTTTGATGTTAGGCGTGCTCGGAGCATTGCCGCCCGCGATCAAGGCACTGAAGGCCGAGGTCGCGACCAGTTTGAAGTCCATTTAACAAGTGTTTGTTTTTTCAAAGAAATCGAAAGGTTTGAAATGAAATTGATGTTTAGTTTTGTAGGTCTTTGTTTGTTCATCGCCGGTTGCAATCCCGCAACCGAAACAGCAGCGACGCAGGATGGGAATGCAGCGGAGCAGTCGCAATTCATTAGCGCCACCGAACCCGAAGGTGCGATGGCGGTCGGCGACGCTCGGCAAAGTGTCGAAGATGACCAGTCCGTCACGCTGGTCGGACTGATCGGTGGATCGAGCAAACCGTTTGTCGAAGGGCTAGCCGCGTTTACGATCGTCGACGCCAAAGTTCCGTATTGTGCTCCGGATGAAGGTTGCCCGACTCCGTGGGACTACTGTTGTGAAACCAACGCGGTCAAAGACAACATCGCCACCGTGAAGGTCGTTGACGAGAACGGTAAACCAGTCGCCAGCGACGCGAGAGAGTTGTTGAACGTAAAAGAGCTATCGACGGTCGTCGTTCAAGGGACTGCGAAGCGAGACGACCAAGGAAACTTGACCGTCGCAGCGAGCAAGGTCTACGTCCGACCTGAGTAGAAAGAAAAAGAAGGGGAGAGGGGGAGCAAGCAGAGCTCTCCCAACTCCCAACTCCCAACTCCCACAACACCTGTATTGCAAACATGACCCGCAGCCAACTTGATCTCAGCCAACTCGCCATGGATCGTTCACCTCGCGGTGAAACGACAGCGGCGCACACTTCGCGCAAGCGATGGGTGTCACGGTATGGGGTGCCGATTGGGATTCTGGTTGGCTTCGTGATGTTGATCGGCGCAGCCGCCGGACGACGATTATTGCCGCAACACGCGGTCACGGTCGTTCCTGTGATCGTCAAGCGAACCGAGCTGCAACCTTCGGGAACGCCGTTGTTTCAGGCCGCTGGCTGGATCGAACCACGCCCCACCGCAATCCGTGTCGCCGCACTCGCATCCGGAGTCATCGAAGAACTATTGGTGGTCGAAGGACAAAGCGTGAGCAAGGGTGAACCGATTGCGAGTTTGATTGCGATCGACGCCGAGCTTGCTGTCGAACAAGCCAAGAATTCGCTCGCCATCCGCGAAGGCGAACTGAATCGGGCGATTGCCGAACGGGATGCTGCAAAGATTCGCTTACAAAACCCGGTCCACTTGCAGGTTCCCTTGTCGGACGCCGAGAGCCGGTTGGCCAAGGCCCAAACCGAGCTGGCGAAATTGCCGTTCTTGATCGAAGCGGCCCAAGCCCAAGTCAAATTTTCGCTCAGCAGCATGCAGGGAAAACGAGCTGCTGAAGAGGCGATCGCTCGACGTATCGTTCAGCAATCCGAAAGCGAGTATGCAGCCGCAATGGCGAATCTACACGAGCTGCAGCAACGTGGGCCCAACATCCAGCAAGAGGTCAAAGCATTGCAAGGCAAAGTGGATGCGTTGCAACAGCAGCTCGAGTTGTTGGTCGAAGAGACACGACAATTACAGGAGGCGGAAGCCAAGGTGGCGTCGGCAATCGGGCTGCGAAACGAAGCGAAACTGAGACTACGACAAGCCGAGTTGACTCTCCAGCGGAACACGGTGCTGGCACCGATGGATGGACGTATCCTCAGTCTGGTCGCCTCGCCCGGAACTCGAGTTACCGGAATCGATGGTTCGTCCGGTCAAGGAAGCAGTACGGTGGTCGAGATGTACGACCCCGAGCGGCTGCAAGTCCGAGCCGACGTACGACTCGAAGACGTCCCGATGGTGACTCGCGGCCAAAGCGTCGAAATCAAAACAGCCTCCTCCGACGGCGTGATCCAAGGGCGTGTGCTGCAAATGACAAGTTCAGCGAACATTCAAAAAAACACGTTAGAGGTAAAGGTCGAACTGATCGATCCTCCGCCAACCGTCAGCCCCGAAATGTTGGTCACGACAACATTCCTGGCACCGATCGTTGCCGTATCCAATGACGAGATCATACAGAGCGAACGGGTGTTTGCCCCGCAACGACTGATTCAATCGAGCGATGAGAGATCGTTTGTCTGGATTGTCGATTTTGATCAACGCGCCCAGCGGCGAAGCATTGAGACCGGCAACCCAGCTGCCGACGGATTGATTGAAATTCAGTCGGGATTGAATGTGACCGACAAACTGATCGCCACGGGACAGGATGGTTTACAACCGGGCAAACCTGTGATCGTTACCGGCGACGCACCTTCGATCGAACAATAACACAGAAAAAAACGACACAGCAGCAAAACGACGGAGAGCACGATGGCATTGTTGGAACTGCGAGGCGTATGCAAAAGCTTTCGCAAAGGCGACGAGACGATCACACCACTGGACGACATTGATTTGGATGTCCAATCGGGTGAGTTCGTGTCATTGATGGGACCGAGCGGCACCGGCAAAAGCACGCTATTGAATCTGGTCAGCGGCATCGACAGCCCGGACTCGGGAACGATCGTGGTCGATGGAACGGAGATTACAAAATTGTCTCGCAGCAAACTTGCGGATTGGCGTGCCGCCAACTTGGGATACATCTTTCAAACGCACAATTTGATTCCTGTATTAACGGCATACGAGAACGTCGAGCTGCCCACGCTGCTTTTGAAACTCACCTCGACTCAGCGTCGCCAGCGAGTCAATTTGGCTTTGGAAGCGGTGGGGCTGAGCGACCGAGCCAACCACTACCCACGTCAACTTTCCGGCGGCCAAGAGCAACGCGTCGGCATCGCCCGTGCGATCGTCGCACACCCAAAAGTCGTCGTTGCCGACGAACCCACCGGCAGCCTCGATACGGAAACCAGTGAACAGGTCCAAGTCCTGCTGCAGCGACTCAACAAAGAACTCGATATCACGATGTTGATGGTCACTCATGATACCGATGCTGCGAAAATTGCATCGAGGCAACTCGTTTTAGATCGTGGCAAATTTTTGGAAAGCGCCCCTACGAACTCTTAACGGACTTCTGCCTAATGACTTCTTACATTCTAAAAACGTTATGGCGTCATCGCACGCGAACGCTGTTGACCGTGACGGGTGCTGCGGTGGCGATGTTCGTGTTCTGTTTTGTGGGTTCTGTGCAAGAAGGTTTGCAGCGGCTGACCAGCGGCACGGATGCCGATCGTAGCTTGATCGTGTTCCAAGAGAACCGTTTTTGTCCCACCACCAGCCGGTTACCGGAGGACTATTCGGGCAGGATCAAAGAAATCCCCGGCGTCCGCGATGTGATGCCAATTCAAGTATGGACAAATAATTGTCGTGCGAGCTTGGATATTGTGGTCTTTAACGGAGCCGATCCCGCGCAGATTCAAGCCACGCGCCCGCTGTCGTTGATCCAAGGCAGTTGGCAACAATTTGCAACGCAACGCGATGCGGCGATCGTCGGTCGCAATGTCGCACAGCGTCGCGGATTGAAAATCGGTGACCAGTTTTCGATCGGGGATATCTCCGTCAAGGTCGCAGGCATCTTCGCATCGACCGTTCCATCCGAAGAGAACTTGATCTACACCAGTTTGGCATTCCTGCAGTACACTCGCGGGTTGGATGCTGCGGGATTGGTCACGCAGCACGAAGTTTTATTGAGCGACGATGCCGACCCCGACCGGGTTGCCGCGGAAATCGACGAAACACTTCGCGCCGGTTCGGTCGCGACGAAGACGCGTCGCAAAGGAGCGTTCCAGGCGAGCACGTTGTCGGATTTAGTCGATTTGATCGGCTTTGCACATTGGCTCGGCTACGCTTGTGTCGGGTTGGTATTGTCGCTTGTCGCCACAACGACAGTGATGAGTGTGCAAGATCGCATCAAAGAGTACGCGGTGCTGCAAACCATCGGCGTGCGTCCGCTGCGAGCGATGCGTTTGGTATTAGCCGAAAGCACGTTATTGTGTCTTGTCGGGGGAACCACTGGCACGCTTGTCGCGCTTGTGGCGTTGGCATGGGGCGGATTTGCGATTGGTGCGGAAGGCGCAACGATCGCATTTCGGCCATCGATTGGCTTGGCGGTCACCGGCTGCCTTGTCGCGGTGGTCGTCGGCATTGCGGCGGGAATCGCCCCGGCGGTGCAAGCGGCGACCGTGCCGATCGTCAACGCACTGCGACAAGACTAAATAAAAAAACGCGGTTACCATCAAAAAATGGCAACCGCGTTGGCGTTGATTCAGATCTCTCGACGCAGCACGATGCGTTATCGGTTATTCGATGTCGAGAGCGTTTGGATGTCAAAGGTTTGGCCGGCGATCTGCACCTGTTCTGCCAAGATCACACGGTGTTCAGCTGCTCGCACGGGGAATCCGCGGAGGGTGACCTTGGTCGCAGGTTCGATTTTGAATTTGTAGGTGGACGTCGGCCCCAGGTCGACCAGTTGACGCTCGCCATCGATCGAGACCACCGCAATGTAGTGGTCCGCCGAACCAATCGGCGTACTCTTGATGTCGACGATTTCACCGGTCAGATTCAAGCCGGCGGCCCGATCCACCTCGAACATCTGCCCGCCTTCGACTTGAAAACTATCGGCGATTAACAACTGTTTCTCACCAATCGTTTCGAATACTCCCACCACCTCGATCATGCTGCCGACTTCGACATGTTTGCCGCGGAGTGCATCGGCGGGTCCTAGATCGATCGCGAGAGTACGTTCGTTTTCCTCTTGGATCCCCACCAATAGGTTTTCGTTGCCATTCACCTCCGCTTTTTTGACGAATGCAATTTCGCCTTGGACATTGTGGCGACGCGCATCCTCAGGTCCGCGATACGTATCACGTGCATGGTTGGCGCGAGTATCACGATTGCGAGCATCCGCATTGCGACGTTCATCCCCGGCGGTTGTGTCTACCTCGACTTGAACACTCGCATCGTCATTCCCACTGCTGTAGAAATCATAGCGATCGTATTCGTCGTAGCGTCCATCCGCGTCGCTGTCGCGGTAATAGGACCGCGAATCGTAGACGCCGTCGTTGTCAGCATCAAAATACCGAATTGCGCCGGCATAGCGTCCTTCGGTCGGCTGAGTGTAATAGGTGGGCGTATAGGTGTAGTAGTCGTAGAACCAAGTGTTCTGCGCGGTTTTGTCTCGATACCCAAATTGCCCATCCCCGATCCGAGTGGCGGCATCCACGGTTTGGCCAATCGCGTTGGCGGCGCGTGCCAACGGAGCGACTCCGTTTTGCCGAATCCAAGGATTGAGATCTTGCCACGTCCCCGCCGAGTAGTAGTCAGCGCGGTTGGCTTGCCGTTGTAATTGGCGTGCGTTTCGTTCAGCACGACGTTCCAGTGCCCGCTGCGTCTGGGCCTCGACCGGCATTGACGACAGCGCCGTCGTGACAGCAGCACTCAATAGCAAAGCATGTTTTAGCGTTTTCATATTCCAGACCTTGTTAATTTGCGATGTGATATTCTCAATAAAAAAGTCCGAACCATCTTCAGTGAAGACAGCCCGGACGATTGCTTAGATTGAACTGTTAGAATTTGCGTTATTCTTGAGTTCCATTGACTTTCGCAGCGGCTTGGACACCGGTTTCAAGGTCCGCCGAACCATTTTGGTCGACGTTTCCAGCACCGGCACCTGCAGCGTCGAGGTTAGCGTCGGCATTTCCAGCATCCACGTTGGTGGAAGCTTCGGCGCCGGCTTGGACATTCGTGTCCGCATTCAAATCGGCAGCAGGGCGAGCAGGTGCCGCGAATTCCTCGTCACGGTTCTGAGTTCCGTTGTCTTGCATTGGCTGCGGCGTGTTCACCGAATCGCTACCTTGATCGTAGCTTCCGTAGCCAGCGCGATAGCTATCGCCCTGTGTCGCAGCATTGTCAAAATAGACACGTTGGCCGCCGACGCAGATATATTCACGACCGCTTGCATCATGACGCAAGGTGTGAACGGCACCGGTTGTCGAGTGACCACCGATGTAGCCGTTCGAACCAGCATACCCACTTGAATAGGCCGCTTGGCCATACGTTTGGCCATAAGCTTGACCATGTTGGCCGTGGATTTGGCCGCCGTAGGCGTTTCCGTAGCTATGACCATAAGCGTTGCCGTAGCCATAACCTTGGCCTTGGTAACCATGTTGGTTTTGACCGTGGTAGTAGGCTCCTTGGTTGTTGACACCAACCGATCCTTGTTGGTTTCCGTTGAAACGCGCTCGGTTTTGTGCATTGATCGATTGCGACGACTGGACGTTCGCATTGACGCCATTTTGGCCATTCACATTGGCCCTGCCATCGACACCGACTTGACCATTGACGACACCTCGCTGGGTGCCTCCGTTGTTCCAACCATCAGTCGTAGCACCTTGGATGCGATCGACTTGATTGCCAGCCTGCGAAGCGGCAGCATTGGTTTGATTACGAACACCATTGACTGCATTTCGGGTTGCATTTTGTGCTTGTCCCGCAGCGCGATCCAAGGCACCTCCGACTTGGGAAGCGGCGTTGCCGGCGATATCTTGTGCTCCGACGACGGCGCCTGCGGCAAGAGCACCCAAACAAGCTGCGGCAGTAAGTAGTTGTCTCATGTTAGTTGTACCTGAGTTGAAAAATGGGGAGAGGGGAGAAAGCAGAGACCTAAAACTCGTTCTGCTGCTTTGATTGAACACTTGTACGAGGTGAAGTGAAAAGCAACTCGCGCGCCGAACCCTCTCACGATCCAATCAAAATTTGCTTCTCCATTCGAATTCCCCGCTCTCTGTTTTGTCGTCATGGGAAACAAAGCGAACGAACCGGCAGGGGTTCGATTGCGTGATCGATTTGAGACCATCGACGCAACGCCGACTGGCTGATGATCAATCGCAAAAACGATGAATCGGGCTGATTAGGACGACAACGGGCAACCACGCTGAAATCGAAAATCATGTACAATCGCCAAAACAAGGTGGGCGGGTTCGTCGCCCGCCATTTTCACCCCCACTTAGCCCGAATCCGTTGTGAACGCTGAAACGATGGACGGTGAAGACCCGTTCCAAACCCAACCGAGTCAGACGCAAACCGAAAATCGAGGCCGCTATCAGTTTCGCCGCGCCCTCGCCGTTGGCGGACTTGGGGTCGTTTCGATCTACTTTGACACCGAGCTAAATCGCGAAGTCGCGTTGAAAGAGATCCGCGAGCAGTGTGCGGACGATCCGCGGCATCGCGACAGCTTTTGTGCCGAGGCCGAAGTCACCGGGCTGCTCGAACATCCTGGCGTCGTTCCGATCTATAGCATGGGCACGGGAGTGAACGGACGCCCGTATTACGCGATGCGTTTGATCACCGGTAGCGAGCTGCGGAATCACATCAAACAATTTCACGAAGCAGTCGCGGCAGGCAAGGAATCGTTTGTCGGACCACGGCTGCGCCAACTGCTGCAGCGATTAATCGACGTATGCAACGTGCTGCATTATGCCCACAGCCGCGGCGTGCTGCACCGCGACTTGAAATCGAACAATGTGATGCTGGGCCGCTACGGCGAGACACTAGTGATCGATTGGGGGCTGGCGAAAACCACGGGAAGCAGCGAAGTCGAATACGAGTCCACGCCCGCCGCGACGGAACCGCTGCCCGAATCGCCCGTCTCGGTCAGCAGTTCCAAGCTTGACGACACGCGTGTCGGTACTGCGATGGGGACAATCGCTTACGCGCCCCCCGAACAGCTCAATGGACGAATCCAGGACATCGACAGCCGGTCGGATTTGTACAGCATCGGGGCGATGCTGTACGAGATTCTGACCGGCAACCCGCCGTGCAAAGGCATGAGTCTGACTCAGGCACTCAAAGCGATCGAATCGGGCTCGATCCCCGCGGCCATTGAGGTCCAAACGTCGACGCCTCGCTCACTCAACGCGATTGCTGCTAAATCGATTTCGAGATTGCGAGAAAATCGCTATCAAAGTGCGGGAGAGCTTCGAGACGATCTACAGCGATGGCTCGATGACGAACCGGTGTCGGCTTATCAAGAATCTCCACTGGAACGTCTCTACCGATGGAAACGTCAACACGAAACGTTCGTGCGTTGGGCCACGGTGTCGCTGATCCTGTTGACGCTGACAAGTTTATTTGCCGTCCACCGCATCAACCAGGCACGCAAACAACAACAGCAAGCACGCGGCGAAGCGACGGAGCTGTACAAATTGGCTCGTCAAGCCACCGACCGCTTACTTACCGGAGCCAGTGAACGGCTGAAAGAAGTCCCCGACGCGACGGATGTTCGTGAACAATTGCTCACCGACGCCGCCGAGTCCTATCAACGAATGGCGGAGTTCCCATCGCGTGAACCCGAACTGCGCCGCGAATCGGCGGCCGTCTCATTGGAGCTTGCCAAAGTGCAACGCGAACTCGGGCTCATCCCTAACGCTCTGGCTTCGCTTTCAAATGCCAGCAAGATCTTGCAAGAATTGGACACCAAGCAGGACCACAGGATGTTGGCACGTGTGATGATCGAAAGCAGTCGTCTGCATGCCGACCAGGGCGACACCGCAGCGGCCACCACCACGTTGACCCGAGCGATGCCGATAGTGGATCAAGTCATGATCGATTCACGCACTTCGGCCGATGCACTGCTTTTGCGTGGACAAGCGATGATCCAAAAAGGGGTGATCGCGTTTGACGAACAGCGATGGTTGCCCGCCGTCGAGGCATTCGAATCAGCAAGCCGTTCGCTACGAGATGCGATGGACAAGTCAATCGAGCCTGGATTGAATCGCGAGATTCGTTTTGAATTGACGCGTGCACTCAACAACGAAGCGTTGGGACGATTGGAATTAATGTGGTCTACCCAGACCACCGACAAGCGGATCGCGGATCGCTATCAAGATGCAATCGAACAAGCCCGTTGGCTGGTGACTCGTGACCCGAATGATATTGCGGCAGCCAAAGAATACGCGTTGTTGCTGCGAAACTATGCCGAGCATCTTCAGTTGGACGTGGCCGACATCGACGGCGCAAAATCATTGTTCGCTGAATCGATCCAGTTCTTTTCAGGCATGGTCGAAAAGTACCCTGCGATTCCGCAATTGAAAGAACGTCAGGTGTTGGCGTTGACCGGACTTGGAAATTTGCTGATCGATCAAGGCGATGTGGATGCGGCGATTTCTCAGTACGAACGTGCCGTAAAATTGGCCGACCAGATGTTGCTGCAAAATTCAGTGCAGCTTTCGTTTCGCCGTTGTGCTGCCCAAGCTTATTTGGCCCTGGGAACATCACTCGTGTCCAGCAAACCAGCGGTCGCTGAAGCCAATCTACACAAGGCAATCGAAACGCTACCCAACACTAATGAAACGCTCGATTGGGCTGACGAAATTCGCCAGAATGCAGAACAGACGCTAAAACAGCTCGATACGGTTGACGTCTCCTGAGACATGTCATTCGAAAACAAAAATCGGTGAGCCGCGGGCCGCCCGGTTGCCGCAAGTAAAACGTTCGAAATTTATCGGCCAGCTTGCGCCGCTCCGCTATAAAAACTGAAATTTACCGGGCGGCTCGCGCCGCTCCGCTATGAAAAACACTGTTATCCCGAACCTCGATGCTTGGACCATTCAACATGCTATTTCATCAATTGTTGGTCGCTGCCACGATTGCCAGCACGATGATCACTCCGTCGGTCAGCCCTAGTCGCCCAAGAACCGCTCGGCTAAGTCGTGGACCGGCGTGGACCGATTTTCGTTCGCTGGCAACGAGCGAGGAAGCGAAGAACCTCGCCAAAGAGAGTCTCGAAGGTAAAAAGCGGATCGCCGTGGTGGCGATTTCTGAATCTCAAAACACACAAGACTCTCCGAGTGACCTCAGTGTGTTTGCGACGCTCGTGCGTGAGGGGATGCGGTTCTCAGACCAACTCGTGCTTGTCGATACCGCCACCACGGACCGTTTGTTTGCCGACGCCAATACGGTTGATGCAGCCCGCTCGGTGGCCGAGCAGCACAACATTGACTTGATCGTATGTTGCCAATGGCGTTCGCCTTCCGAAATAAAACTGGTGCTCTCGAAAGACGATTCGCCACTTGAAACAAAGGTTATTTCACTTCCGGATGCCGACTCGTCGATTATCGCCGCAGCGATCAGCGCCCGTACCGATGTGATGAAGTCGTTCGATGCTTTTCCTGATAACCTTCGCAACGCGATCGAGTTGGCCCCTAACGGCTCGCTTAGCAGCATCAAATTGTGGTGTCGCGGAACGCAACAACTGCGACGCGTCGTCACGATCGAGGATCCTGAGCAGCGAAAAAGAAATTTGCCAAGCAATCTTAGCGACCGCCGATCAAGCCATTGCCGATTCACCCGGTCTGATC
>NZ_ANOG01000465.1 GCF_000346295.1 Rhodopirellula maiorica SM1
CAAAATGGCAAGTTCAAAAGTTGCGCATTCGGGTCAAGAAAAATGCTTCACAGCGTTGGTCCAAACGGCTAACGGGATTCCAGCCTGCCTGCTTAGTGCCAAAGTAGACGGCATGGGGTACATGCCGGCGGGACCGAAGAACAAACGATGTCTCCGAACGAATGAATCTGGCAGGCCAATGTGCGTTTGGTCGCTCGGAATCGGGCCTACGAAAAAGGCTCGTATTCCCTCTCGGAAAGACTCGCCATTTCAGGACCTGTCTAGTGAAGTCTCGTAGCAAATTTGCGTGTAGAACTCATCGAACGGAACGTTGCCGCCCTCCAAAAGCTCATAGAGTCGCGATGATTCGGTTGCTTGATTATGTTGCTGAGCTTCCGCCCTCATCCATTTCCCCCTAATCCGATCACCCATTATCGATCAGAATCAAACCGAACGCGATGCAAAGGACAACCCGCTGACGTTGACACTGGAGTGCCGTATAACGAAGAGTGGAGTCATCAACGCCTGCACGAGATAGGGGCAGGCCGTGACCTTTTCGGCCAATGGACTTTGACAGGCCGATATAGCGAACTGCGGATGTTGACACTACAGGCACCGGAGCAGCAAAACAGTCAACCCAAACCTGAGTCGATCGACTTAACGGACTAAACACCGAACGCAAGACCTGCCCCTTGCGACGCCTCCCAAACTCAGACGTGAGTTGCAGATGATCGACCCTGTCCCTACTTCGCGGCATCACTTTCCGTACAAGAATGCTTTTCTCGGCTTTATACTCGTCATGCTCGTTGTCAACATCGCAACCTTGGTGACCGAGGGTGACTACGGTTACGATAAATACATGAGCATCGTCGTCACGCTGATGCTTCTTTTCAACCACGTCGCGTATCAGTACAAACTGCCTAGATCATTTCGTCCCCTTGCTAAACTGCTTGCCTGGACGTGGCTCAGTATTGGGTTGTCATACATCGGCACGGTTGTGCTTCGCTGACTAGTCTCGCGTGCCACGTGATCGAACGACGCGGAACACTAATCGGCATTGATCTGCACTAATCGATTAGCGCAGATGAGTGGGAAGCAGTGTTCAACATCCTCCTGCTTTCGTTCGATAGAGCTGGTAGCTCGTTGGCCTATTTGATTTCATCAAACATCGCCTTTCTGCCATTCCCATCGGATGTCACGGTTGGATTGGGATGCGACCTAAAGGCTGTCCGCAGGCGATGCGCCGCGATCTCAATCTTTCTGTCTTCACTTGCGGCATCATGAAACACCGAACGTGGTGAAAGGCGAGGGCGACTGTTGCGGAATAAACACTCCTGTAGCGTATCGAATTCTCTGCGAATTTGGTTCGGCGATTGCTCGGACGATAGTTAGACAGAAAAATTCGTGCGACAGAAAAATGAGCCTGCCATGATGCTTCGTCGTTGGGGCTGAACGCTCACGTCGTCTTCATTTTTTATCCCTTTCATTTTCTAATCTTTCGCTTCATCTCAGTCGCAAGACGTCATCGCCAGAAAAAATGACATCGCATTCCGGCTCTCCCATTTTTCTGCCCCATCCATTTTCCTGCCCAACCTCTGGTTGCATGGAGTGCAGCATCCATCGCATCGCGAGTTTGTTGCAATGGGCGCCAGATGCACGGCGGGGAAGTAGGCGACAATTGCAATATGGCGAGACAACCGTTTGATTCGCCACTTTCAATCTTTCTGTCGCACCAATCTTTCTGTCATTACTTGCGCCATGATCAATTCCGTCATGCTGGAACAAAACGGCCCCGAAATCTGCGGATCGATGCTGCGTGTACTTCACCGAAAATTGGCTTCGGTCATCGCTTGGACGATTGACAAAAGAACGGAGCAATAAAACGGTGTTTTCGAGCTGGGCCGTTTTATTTTGATGTCGCGCGCCCTGTGCTTGCGGGTTTGGTGCCTGGGTAGATGGCGGTCGAAGTTCGGACTTGTTTCTGTGGATACCTATGCTCCTACCCTACGGTACTGACGCTCCTGTCTACCACTATCCAGTGGCGACGATCAGTATCATTGCCACCAATACCGCGTTGTTTCTACTCACCGGAATGGGTGACTCCGGCAACTACGATTGGTTGATTCTCGAATTTGATCGCATCAATCCGCTCCAGTGGGTGACCAGTACGTTCATGCATGCGTCCTGGTCCCACTTGATCGGAAACATGATCTTCTTGTGGTGTTTCGGGCTGATCATCGAGGGCAAATTAGGCTGGCACCGATTCAGCCTGCTGTATCTGGGGCTTGCGTTTGCCGACGGAGCGATTGGACAAATTCCGATGTTCCTGTTCACCGATGGCCAGGGCGGCGCACTCGGCGCCTCCGGGGTGATTTTTGCACTACTCGCCGTGGCAGTCATCTGGGCTCCCCAAAATGACATTCACTTTTTTTATGTCTGGGGCTGGCTGTTCTATGGCACGATCGAGATCCCAATCAGCGTGGTCGCGTTCTTCTACTTTGCGGTTGAATTTCTGCAAGTTGCCTGGACGGGAATCCGAATGTCCACCCCCATGCTACACCTGCTGGGGATGTCGGCCGGAATCCCCTTCGCAATATTCATGCTCAAGCATGACATGGTCGACTGTGAAGGTTGGGATCTGTTCTCACGATCGGGGATCCGGCGATTTGGTACCAGTCGCGTGTCAGGCAATAGCGATAACGAGCCAGTCGACGAAGCATCGCATCGCGGTTGCAACACATTGTCGCCCGCTGCCACCACGACGCCCCACAGTGCACTGACTCGGCCAAAACGCGATCCTTGTGCGACAGCATTCGAGTCATTCACCCGAGCCGTTCGGGCGAATCACACCGAAGAGGCAATCACATGCTTTGCTCGTCTTCGACAGAATTCTTGCGTTGCCGCAGTCCCCGATTCGACACTGGTGGCATATGCCAACCAACTTTCCAAAACCGATCGATACGCGGAACGACTTCTGCCACTTCGCTATCTCGCATCACGGTCTTCGAAGTATTCGAACAACGCATGTTTGCAGATTGCGATCATTGAACTGAGGCACAACGACGATCCGCATTCAGCGGTCAGAATCCTGAGAAACATGAGGTTGCCTCTGACGGAGCAAGTGGCAAACACGCGAAAGAAACTTCTTCGAGCAGCGAATGCCCGAATTCGCGAACAGCAGATTGGCGAAACGGAACCGATTGGGTAATCGGGGTTCGCCAAAATTACCTTCCCTCCAGGATCTCCATCAACGATCTCCAACAACCTATACTCCATCGTCCCGCTTCCAACGTTGCAATTCGCGTTACGGATTGCATCTGATCACACCATTGCTCCTATTCGGATCGGAGAAATATCATGCCCAACGAGACTCAAACAACATGCCCGTGTTGCTTGAAACAGATGACGACGAGCGATGAAAGCTGTCCAACCTGCGGGTACAGCGATCGTGACGTCCATTCGCGACGACTGCAACTGGAGGGCGAAGCCGAGCGTCGTATTGAACGAGCCAGAATGCTGGGCAAACTGTTTCGATTCCTGCGATTAACGCACTTATTTCGCTAAGCGGTCTCCGGGCGATGACACCGGAGTACCCGACGTGGACCACCAGGAGCGTCAACTGAACGTTTGCCCCATTGGGAACACGGCGCACCGCCGTCATCCAGGCTTACTCGCGATCAGCCTCGAGGTGACTTTGAGACGTCATCCGATGCGGCCTGTTTGCCAACGCCGATGGCAACCTCTTTGCGTGCGTCGAGAGCGACGTCGACCTCTTTGTTGACACCTCGCCGATCGTGATCCCACGAATCTCCCAACAGCCGAGTCAGCCATCCTGGCGATTCATGTAAAATGACACCATGAAGCCAGATCTGCTCCGCAGTGGATTCAGGCTTTTTATCGATCACTTGCAACACGTTGGGTGTGGGACGACCGTAGATCGTGTCGTTAGACAATTGAAACTGCCCGGCAGGCAGCTCGATTCCTGCGCTATCTTGATGCTCGGATCCCAACGTCAGAACGTGATAGCCAAGCCGTTCGCTGTGAGATGAACGCTCACTTTCAGAGCTATCCTTTTCCTTATCAGGAGCCAAGTTTTGGAACCACGCCGTTGGTCGACTAATTTGACAGTTTTGCTCGGAAACACTCAAAAGCGGTCGCACGGTTCCGTCGGACTGAACAAGCCATTTTAGACTTGGCTGCTGCCCAACATCCGATGATTGCCGCCACTCCCACGTCAAATGGTTGCCGCTGGGTTGCTTTATACGTCGCTTGATAGCGATTTCCACAACGACTGCCACGACGTCGATACCGTCGGACACCGTGGGAAATGTTTTCCAATCACCAGAGTCTTGTTGGATTTCGCCGGGTTGGGGGACGATCCGCGTGCCCCAACCGCGGTTACCTTTGACCTCCCACTCACCAAACGGAAAATCGGTTAAACCGTCGGTTGCTAGCGAAGCTTGCAAATGCAATTCGCCAAGCTGGTTTGGCGTCGGTGCGACAACGGTCAATGCGAGCGGCTTGCCTACTTCCAACGTCACCAGATCACGAGCATGCCAACCGTTTCCGCTTACCGTCATCCGGTAGCGTCCATAGGGAAGGCTTCGCGTTAGTCCGATTCCGTCGACGTTGCTGACACCAGTTGCTTCCGCCGCTTGCACGTCCCCCACCGAATCCATTTCGACCTCAAAGCCGTTCATTG
>NZ_ANOG01000466.1 GCF_000346295.1 Rhodopirellula maiorica SM1
ATTTCCGGCAAAGAAAACATCGCTGCGTGGGTCGTCCTTGCGAACGCCCGAACCACGCTCCAGTGCCGCATAATCGATCGCTCGCGCGTTTGGACAATCGGCGATCTGCTCGGGATTGTTGCGATCCGCCAACGCCGCCAATCCAAAGTCAACGAGCTTCGCTTTTCCGTCGGTCGAAATTAACACGTTCGACAGCTTCAAGTCGCGGTGCGAAATCCCCAGTGACGCAGCATGGGCAAGTGCCGATGAGATATCGCTGATCAAACTGAGTGATAGATCCGCAGGCAGTTTGCCGCGGATTCGGACAAGTTCGCGAAGCGTTTGCCCCTCGACAAACTCCATCACCAGAAATGGGTTGCGAACGTCCGGAATGACGTCGTAAATGCTGACGATATTAGGATGCCGTAGCTTCAGTCCCATGCGGCCTTCACGCAAAAACTGCTCAAGCTCCTTCGGCTCGTCGCGAAACCGTTTGCGGAGCACTTTAACGGCGAAAATGTTTCCTTCACGCTCGGCACGGTACACGCGAGCGAACGTACCGGCCCCGATCAAATACTGGACCTTGTAATCACCATAAAAATAGCCGCTTCGATCCCCCCGCAATAATTTCTCGGTCTGCAGCGTCGAAACGATCCCCGCACTCTGCATCGCGTCAATGATGCCGTCCAATGAAACGTCCCCGGCGCCCAATTCGCTACGGACACGGTCGACGGCGCGCGGATCCGCCAAACCGTAGTCTTTGATTCGTTGTGCGAACTGATCAGGGGTTAAACTCATACAATTCGATTAAGAATGAGCGAAAGAAGGAAGAACACATGGCACGAGACCGCATCTCAAGCGCTCCATTTTACACGCATCTGCAAAGAATTCACAGAACGGTGGCGTCAAATTGAATGGGACAC
>NZ_ANOG01000467.1 GCF_000346295.1 Rhodopirellula maiorica SM1
GATTCGAGCTGCCATGGCCGAAACGCTCGAACAGAGCAATCACACCTCGGTTCAGCGGCGAATTGAGTCGATCACCGCGGATCAAGACGAACGCGTTCCAGTAGCAAAACGACGCGACAATTTCTTGTCGCCGGTTGCGATCGATGAGCGGTCCGGTGAGATTGGCCCCTGCGTTAGCAAGACGGGCAAACGCTGCAGCGACAAAGGTTTTCTACCGATGTCACTCGAAGATTACCTGGAGACACTCGACTGGACCGCTCGCCAGATTGCACCTGGCAAGCGAGGCAAGACACCGGCAGACCTACCACCGGTGCTCAAGCGACTGGGCTTGGACACCAAGACCTGGTGCGAATTGGTTAGCGACTTTGGCCGGTTGTTTTGCACGGTCGCCGGACGCCCCGAGTGTGTCGATCCTCTGCGCAGCCACCGCACCCACCGCCGCTATCATTTGCGGCGAAGAGCCCGAGAGCTACTCACCCAAGCGGATTAGCTTGCGAGCATCTATTCTTTTCAGGTGTTGAGCGTGGTGACGTGTCGCCGATAGATGAACTTGCGCACGCTTAGTCGCAATGAAACCTAGTTTCGGCGAAATGACCCGCGATCGGCAACGTTTTGATACGGCACACGTCCGTAAATACAACGGATTTCTCTTTAGCACTTCTGTGGGAATCCGCTTTACCCCAACGAGATGCTCTGTCCCTGGGAGAAGAGGCCTGTCCCTGGGAGAAGAGGCCGTCCCTGGGAGAAGAGGTCGGGGGGGTTAGGCGGCGGCTCGGCCGTTGTGGAGCAATCGGATTTCTTCGTCTTCGATTACATGGCAATGGGTGTCGCCGCAAAGCGTTGCGGCGACCCGACGTTCGACGCTCTTTCGCATCGCTTTGTGATACCCAATACTGGCTGTGAACAGCGTCATCAAATCAACGAATCTACGGTTCTCACTCAAATCACTGGGGTCCAGATCCAAGTAGCTGTCCGATCCGAATGAGAACAAGCGACCGTCAATTTCACCAATCGATTTGCCGCCTACTTCGATTTCATAATCCGCCCCAATCGAAATCCAGCGGCGTTTCAACACGACATGCTGCATTCGACCGTCGTCGTAAAACGCAAACGTGAATAGCGATGGGATGCGAAAAGTGCGGTGGTTTTGCTGGATGTAGGTCACACATTCACTGCGTGGCAGCATTACTACCATCGATAGCAAGCTCTTACCCGTGCCGATCGAGTTGTGGATCTCGGTGGTAGTGATCTGCTCGATCGTGCCACACCAACTGGTGCGTTCGTTCGATGTTTTGAACAATTTCAATACCAGTCGGCGTTTTTCAATTGCGCCGGCATCCATCTGCATCACGCAATCCTCCGCCAACTTCTCATCAAGTTGCTTTTGCTGCTTGCTGCTCAACCGACCAGACTTCTTAATCTGCTGTTTCAGCTCGGTGCGTCGTTGGTTCTGCAATACATCTAACGCGTCTTCCATCTCCGCTTTGTCGGCTTTCCATACGTCGGTGCGCAGCCCCAACATATGCGACTTTTCCCAGTCACCTGATTCGGGGTCCTGCTCGGACACCGTACCGACCACGTCCATGTTCGTGGTGAAATGGTTGGTGTCGGCGGTTTTCAGCTTTTGCAACAATTCGACGTTGCTTGGATGCATACCCGGCAACGCCCACATGTCGACATAGCGTCGTCGTTGTTGGGGTTCTTTTGTGCCCATTTGCGTATCTCCCTCCACCTCGATGTTCTCGCTCATCGGCAATGAAACCCCATCACATTGAGCAAAAGTCCCCGCATATTCAGCAGAATCGGAAAAGTTTGTCAAGCGTCAGCGGTTTGTCGTTCACACTCGCAATCCATCCAATACCAGGTGTTCGGAAAACCGAATAATTTGCGTGGCGTTACCGCCTGGGTGCGAAAAACGACCTAGTTTTTCAGTAGCCCAATGTTTTTGCTTCGTCCTCCTTTATCCAAGTCTCAGTGGACGAGGCAGATCCCCCCCTCTGTTTAGGATGGAGACTTTGACGATGCTCGTTCGCTGGACTGTATTGACGACCCTTTGTCTTTTGACGTCGTCGTGCGCCCTTGGCACCACTCCCTCGGCATCCGCGGGAGCTGCGGTTCATCCGGCCAGTCCTGCGTCGCCTCACTTGGTGGTCGGCAATCAGGCGTGCGTGAAATGCCACGCGGCAGAGATCGAAGTCTGGCGAGCAACGCCGCACGCCAAAACCTTTGACGAACTGCACCGTCGACCCGAAGCCAAACAAATCGCCGCCAAGCTCGGCCTGACCTCGATCAAGAACGAAGGCCGCTGTGTGGCGTGTCACTACACCCAACAGACCGACACGGCAACCAATCATACTCATGTCATCGCCGGAGTCTCATGCGAATCGTGTCATGGCCCTGCTAAGCATTGGATTGATTTTCACCAGGATTATGGTGGCGAAGGAATCACGCGGTTGACGGAAACCGAAGCACATCGCCAAGAGCGGATCGCCAACAGTATCCATGCGGGCATGCGTAATCCAGAGAACGTCTTCTTGGTCGCACAGAGTTGTTTGCGTTGTCACACCGCTGCCGACGAGCAACTGGTCAATGTCGGTGGTCACTCGGTCGGTAGCCTCGATTTTGAATTTGTATCGTGGAGCCAAGGACTCGTTCGCCACAACTTTGTTCGTTCCGATGGCAAGTCCAATGATGTCAGCAGCCCCGAGCGATTGAGAGTGATGTTTGTCGCGGGCATGATTGCTGAGTTGGAGGCCGGGCTGCGAGCGACTGCGGTCGCGACCGAAAAGGCGACCTATGGCATCACGGCAGCAAAACGGACCGCTCGCGCCGCCGCCAGACTGAAAAGCGTAGCAGCGAAGGTCAATGTGCCTGTTTTGGATGAGATCCTTCGTGAATTCGCAAGCGTGAAGTTGAAATTGAACAACGCGAATGAATTAACAGGGGCCGCCGACCGGATTGCTCGTCTCGGCTATGCCTTTGCCGATCAGGCCAATCCGGTGGAATTGGCTCCTATGGATGCCTTCATCCCCGCTGCAAATCGATGGAAATGAGCGATTTGCGTTAATTTTTAGCGAGTGGAGAATTGATTTGTCACAGGTCGGGCTATCAGCCATAATGGCGGGGTCTTGGTCTGTGACAATTCCCTTAGGTGTTCTCCCCCGTGCCTTCGCAATCTCTCCCCTTCCTGGCAATCCTCTGCCTTTTGAACCTCGTTGTCGCTGTAGAAGCGTTTTCGGATGATGTCCGGCCAGCGACGCCCGGTAAGCCCCCGGAAGCCAAGGAGGAAAAGAAAGACAGCAAGTCAGTAGAGCCCAAGGACGACAAACCCAAGGTTATCCGGCGCGACCAGTTGCCGGAAACTCAGGCGGCTCCTGAACCAGACGCCTCCGACGCGAGCGATGGCAAAATGCCCATGGTCATCGCCGCAAATCCGGACGAGCTAAAAGCGACGGTCGGCGAAGACGGCCGTGTCGCCTTTCAATTCCGCAACCAACCGTGGGTCGAATTGGTTCAGTGGCTCGCCGAAATTTCGGACCAGCCCTTGGATTGGCTCGAGCTTCCCGGGGACCGCGTCAATCTTTCATCCCCAGGACGCTACACCGTTGCTGAGACGCGAGATCTTTTTAATCGATATCTGCTCGCGCGTGGCTACGCGATCCTGGAACTCGACGGCGGTTTGACGGTTGCCAAGACAGAAACGATCAATCCCGCCATCGTTCCTCGCGTTACTCCCGAAGAGCTCCAAAAGCTGTTGCCTCACGCCTTTGTTCGCGTTTCGCTTGACGTGCAGTGGTTGTCGGCTGAGAAGTTGGCGGAAGAGCTGAAGCCGATGATCAGTTCCAATGGACGCATCACATCGCTGTCGACGACCAACCGCATCGAGGTGATGGACGCCGCGATTAACGTGCAACAGGTCGCTCGATTGCTTGGCGAAGAGTCGGATAACGCAAGTCGCGAGGCGCTCGCACCGGAGTTCAAACTGCGGTACCTGCCGGCCGAAGAAGCGAAGCGGATGCTCGAGCAGTTTCTCGGCGTCGAAAAAAAGAGCGAAGCTCCGATGTCGCCTCAGCAGATGCAGATGATGCAGCAAATGCGTCAGCAAAATAACGGCAAGCCTCCCGTTCCTGAAAAGAAGGTCGAGATCTCGATTGTCGCCAACACTCGGCAGAACTCGGTGATCATTCGGGCGCCTAATGATCGGATTGCAATCGCTGGTGAATTTATCAAACGGATCGATGTGCCCAGCAGTTCTCTTGCGTCGCTGTCGGATGTTCAATCACGAGTCGAAGTGTTCCGCTTGGCATCCATTGATCCTGAGAAATTGGTCGAGATCATTGGCGAAATGAATGTGCTCGAGCCAGCGACCCGTATTCGTGTGGATAAAGAAAACGGAGCGTTGATTGTGTCCGGGTCCGCGGCCGATCGTTTCATTATCCAATCACTCATCGAACGACTTGATGGAAGCGGACGAAATTTCCACGTACTGCAGCTGCGACGACTCGATGCAGGCGAAGTCGCCGAGTCGATCACGTTTTTGATGGGAAAAAAGAAGGACGACGATTCGAGTCGTTCCCGTAGCCGCTATTCCTACTACGGATACGGCTTTGGCCAACCCGAAGAAGACAAAAAGTCGAAAGACGAGTTCCGTGTTGCGGCAAACAACCGTTATCGCCAAGTCCTGCTGTGGGCCAACGAACTGGAAATGGAAGAGGTGCAGTCGCTGCTGATCAAGCTGGGCGAATTGCCACCACCCGGTGGCAGCGACCGTATGCTCCGTGTGATCGATGCATCGGCGAGTCCCGAAACACTCGAGTATCTGCGTCGTCTGCAGAAACAGTGGAGCCAACTTTCGCCGAATCCGCTGGAGTTGCCAGCCGAAAGCCAATTCAGAGGCTTGCAAGAGCAGCAGCCGGATGAATCAAGCGACGAAGAATCAGAGCCCGCCGAACAACAGCCTGATGCGGATACGGATGCCGGCAATTTAGCGGCCGCCCACAATCCGTTCAAAACCGATGCAATGACGTTGGTCCAATCGCCTACGCGTGCTGAATCCAATCCGCCGATCGTGCAGTCGCGAGAAGAATTTGACCGCATGTTTCAAGATGCCGAATCAGAGAAAACGACAGACGGCGGCGGAAAAGCACCGCAACCGATTCGCATCGAATTCGACAAGTCGGGAAATCTTGTGTTGATGAGCCCTGATACCAAGGCGCTCGATCAGCTCGAGAACTTGATGTTGCAAATCGCACCTCCAAAACGTCCCTATCAAGTATTCAAGATTAAACACAGCAGTGCGTATTGGATGCGACTGAACTTGGAGGACTATTTCGCAGACGAGGATGACGCGGACGACGAGAGTGATTCGTTCTTTCGCTGGTATTGGGGAGGCGACGACAGTGACAAGAAAGAGGAGCCGACGGGACTTGGCAAAGGAGCAAAGCTGAAATTTGTGGACGATGTCGACACCAACACGCTTGTGGTCAGCGGAGCGACATCAGAACAATTGCGTACGATCGAAGAGTTGATCGAATTGTGGGATGTCGAGGAACCGGCCAATAAACGCAAATCCCGCTACACTAAACTCGTCTCAATCAAGTACGGCAAGGCAGACCGTATCGCCGAAACGGTCAAGGAAGCTTATCGCGATTTGCTCAGCAGCAACGACAAGACGTTCCAAGGTGGGAAAGGCCAACAAGGCGGCCGCGGCGGCGAGAATGGCGATAAACAGAAAGCATCCAAGAGTCTCGATGGGGGCGGTAGCGGGCTAGTTGAATCCGAAGGTGGGAAAGACGGGGGTGGTGCCGACTTCTCATTCAAAGGCAAATTGTCGATGGGAGTCGACTTGGTCGGCAACACGTTGATCGTCAGTGCGGAGGGCGAACCGCTATTGAATTTGGTCTGCGAAATGATTGACAAGCTTGACCAGGCCGCCAAGCCGAGCGGTGAGGTGCAAGTCGTCAAACTTTCAGGAGACCTCAGCACTGACTCGGTTCAAAATGCGCTGCGTGCTTTCGGGGTCCAGGAGAAACGAGAGCGACGCAGCCAGCCCAACGGCGCGGCGGCTAACGAATAACGTTTTTTGGGTGGCGAGCGATCGGCAGACTTTGTCACAAGCTTCGCCAGCACAAGTGACGAGTTGGGGGCAGCCGAAGTCGGCTCGTCGGTTTTATCGCACCACGATATTGTCCATCGCTTCTCCTCCTCTCTTTCGTGTCATCGTGTGGGGGGCGAGTTCGGTTCGGGGGCAGACATCTTGCGTTTTTCTCGCTAATGTCTTTGGTGCCGTCGGGATTGTCGCACAGCGAATTCGATTGACAGCTGCCCCTTCCCTCCTAAATTACCTTCCTTCTTCCAATTTCGATGCACATGCGCCGTCCTGTTTCGCATCGCTGGGCACAATTCGTCACACGGCGTTGGGGCTGGGTGATGTTGGCGTGGATCGTTGCCGCGGTGGTGCTCCGCATGGCCGCTCCGGCGTGGGAGGATATCGCTCAAGATGGCGACTTCGAGTATTTGCCGGCAGAGTTAACCAGCGTCGCGGGCGGCCGGCTGCTCGATGAAGCCTTTCCGGGCGTTCGCAGTCGCAGCCAGATGGTTTTTGTGATCGGGCGTGACGAAGGAGCGTTGAAACGGTCGGATGAAATTGTGGGGCTCGATCTGCTGCGGCGGTTGTATCACCGATTGGGTGAGGTTAGTTGGCAGCGTGCGATTGCCGAAGGTTATTCCGGTGGCCCGCCAGTCGAAGACACCGCTTCGGGCCATTGGATCAAACTCGCTCGCGAAGCGTTCAGCAATTCAATTCAGATTGACGAGCGGTTCTACGAACGAATCGCCGATGAATTGCCAAAATCGGCACCGACGCTGACGGAACCGCGGATGGCGCTGGCGTACTGGGATCGTGGTCATTTATTGGAACAGTGGGGCGACGCGATCGAAACGGTCGAAGCGGATTATGAAGCCGCACTTATCCTGCAGCCCAACTTGCCCTCGATTGCGACACCGATCGCGGATCGCGACCTTGGTGGTTGGAGCACGCTGTTGGACGTTTTGGCTTGGGAGGACTCGATTGTCGGTTCGCGGCTAAAGAAAGAAGGGGCACGGCTTGCCGTGCTGCAGCTTTCTAGCGAATTGGCGGCGACCAGCAATATCGAAACACTCGAGGCCGTTCAGCAATTAATTGCATCTGTGGACCGCTACAGCATGCGTTACACGCAACCAGGACTGCAGGTTGTCGTGACCGGTTCGGCTGCGGTTGGCGGTGAAACTTTGACGGCGGCTCGTGATGCGATTCGTTACACCGAGTGGATCACCGTGGCGATGATCCTGCTGATTTTGACTTTCGTGTATCGAGCGCCGTTGTTGGTGGCCATCCCCATGATCTCGATCGGATTTGCCGTCGTTGTTTCGATGAGCTTGGTCTCGATTTTGACAAAGTGGTCGATGGACGGCACGGTCCCCGGGTTGGATCTTCGTGTGTTCACAACCAGCCGTATTTTTGTGGTCGTGATCTTATTTGGCGCAGGCACCGATTATTGTTTGTTTTTGATCGCTCGGCTTCGTGAGGAAGCACGTCAAACGGTGTGGCCGGTAGCTTGCCGCAATGCGGTTTCCAACGTGATGGGAGCGTTGATCGGCAGCGCGCTGACAACCGTACTGGGCTTGGGGACGTTGTGGATTGCTCAGTTTGGAAAGTTTCATTACACCGGGCCGATCATTGGCATCTGTTTGCTGGTGGGATTGTTGGTTTGCACGACGCTGACGCCGGCGATGTTGCGAGCGTTGGGGCCAACTGTGTTCTGGCCCACTAAAATCGATATTCGCCAACCCGCGCGTCGATCGCTGCTCGGCCCTTCGTCAAGCCATGCATCCAGTTCCGCGCACGGCGGATTATGGGGATGGATCGCGCTGGTGTTGACGCGGTATCCCGTCACCGCGTTGTCGCTCGGAGGCGTGTTGTTGATCGTCCCCGGAATCTATGGGCTGATCAACGAACGCTCGGTGACCTATGACTTGAGCAGCCAATTGAGTCACTCGGCGGCCAGTCGCCAGGGACTGCGTTTGATGGCGAAGCACTTTAATATTGGCGAGATCAATCCTGTCACGGTGCTGATTGTTCGTCCCGACGATTTGCCGCATGACGTCGTCAAGAAAAACGTCAAGCAACTCGCGTCCAAATTGTACTCACAACCGGGCGTGGCAACCGTGCGGACCGCCGATGACCCGATGGGTGATTTTCCGCCCGATCGGGACATGGGATTGCTGAGCGGAGACGCATGGCGACGCCGTGCATTGCAGAATCATCGGATCGCCCAAGGCTACTTTTTCAGCGAGGTCCCCCAGCTCAAAAATAGATTGGTGCGGCTGGATATCATCATTGAAGGAGACCCATTTTCAACCGAGACGGCATCGCTGGTATTGAATCTACAGCACTTCTTGGAACAGCTTTCCGACGATCCCGAATCGATTTGGAATGGCTCGCGAGTCCTGCTGGCTGGCACCACCCCGTCGATCATTGATCTTCGCCAAGTGACGCTTTCGGATAACCGGCTGATCAAGATCGCCGTGGTCGTGGCAGTCTTTTTGGTCTTGGTTGTTGTTCTCCGGCGTGTTGGGTTGTCGCTCTATTTGATTGTCACTGTGTTGATTAGCTATTACGCGACATTGGGGCTGACGATCCTGTTTTTCCGCGCCGCGTATGGCAGTGATTATGTCGGGCTAGACTGGAAATTGCCGTTGTTCCTGTTTGTGATCTTGGTCGCAGTCGGGCAAGACTATAACGTGTACTTGGTGACGCGTGTGTTAGAAGAACAGCAGCGATTGGGGTGGTTGGCTGCGCTGCGCCGTGCTGTTTCTCGCACCGGAGGCATTATCACCGCGTGTGGGTTGGTGATGGCGGCAACGTTTTTCAGTATGACCGCGTCGGTATGGTTTCCACCTATCGCCACCTTCTTTGGTTTTCCGAGTGAAACAGGGGCGGCATTGCGAGGCATTGTCGAGCTCGGCTTCGCGCTCGGGCTGGGCGTGCTGATCGACACGTTCTACGTCCGCACGATTCTGGTGCCAAGCTTTATCGCAATCGTCGGTAAACGCTCTGCTACGGCGAATACATGACATGGTTGATGGAAATGATGATGCAGGCTGGGTGAATGCCGGGTCGGCGGACGCAGTTGGAAACGTCTCATCGGTCCAATGCAAAAACGATTAGTCAATCGTTTCGGCCAATCCGGCCTACTAAAAGCATGTTGGCTCTATGCGCTGCATATTGGGGCCTGTGGATAGCCTGTTCCACATGTTTGCCGACGTCGGAGACGTCGGGCGACTTTGTGTTAGCGGAGCGACGCCATGTGCAGAGCTTGTTCAGCGGCAGAACCGAAGACGCGTTTGAATTCGGCAGTGGCTAAGTTTTTCAGATGAGGCGACAGCACCGCGATGGCTTGTTGGTATCCCGCAAACGCGGCCGTCGTGTTGCCTTGGCGATATTGCGTGCGTGCATATCGCACTAACGCTTTGCCTTGAAAATCCGGATCAAGATTCCGTGGCGGTGCCGCCCCCGATTTTTCCCGTTGCCGTTCCCGTTGCAAAAACTGTTCGGGGGTACCACCTAAAATCTGCCGATCCATTTCCTTCAGATCGATGATGGTCGCTGAAACGGTTGCCTGAGAAATGCTTTGTGACGAACCGAATCCACGCTGCAGCCCGCTGCGACGTGATCCAAAGGACGCCGAGCGATTGCCGCCCAGGAATGCGGTGCCACGATCGGGGACCACTACGCTGCCGGAGTAAGAAAAGGATTCAATCGATGGCAGCTGAACCGTTTGCGCCGTCGCGACACCGCTGCACAACAGGATCGCCACCGCAGCCTTTAGGATCGCGAAAGAGGATCGGACAGCGGTCATCGTTCGGCTCGCTTGTTCAAAAAATTACTTTTTCAGCATGTCGCCAAATTCGCGATTCGTCTTACGGACTTTGTTTCGCACGACGGCTTGGCAATATCCCGCTGTTGGATTTCGCCGATAATAATCCTGGTGATATTCTTCGGCGGGAAAGAATTTTTCGGCCTTTTCCAGCGTCGTGACGATCGGGCTGCTGTAGTCGCCCGACTTGTTTAGTTTCTCGATGAACTTTTCCGCCGCCTGCTTTTCGGCTTCATCGTGATAAAAGATTGCACTGCGGTACTGAGTCCCCTCGTCATAACCCTGCTTGTTCAAGCTGGTTGGGTCATGAGTTTTGAAAAAGATCTTGAGGATCTGTTCGTAGCTGCGTTTGCTGGGGTCGTAATAGACTTCGACCGCTTCGGCGTGTCCGGTTTGCCCTGTGCATACTTTTTTGTAGTTGGGCTTGGGGTCGGTGCCGCCGATGTAGCCCGAAACCACATCATTGACGCCATCGATTCGTTCGAATACTGCTTCGGTGCACCAGAAGCATCCGCCCGCCAGCGTCGCAACGGCTTCGGTCGGTTTGTCGCCATCGTTGGCGGATTTCGTAGCAGGTTCGTCGGCCACGTTTTGTGACGGCATGACGACTTGGCTGAGTATCAAAGCGAATAGCAGGACCCCGGCCACGTGGGGGCGAAGCAAGAAGACCAAGGTTGAAGGGCGATGATTCATCGTTCGTTTTCGCTAGAGGTGGGTGGAAGCTTTTTTGAAGGCAAGTTTAAGATGGCGGTGTCCCTACGGCTACTCTTTCAATGGCCACTGGATTCCATCTCCCGCTGGGCCAATTCGCCTCAACTACTATCATAGGCAAACGGCTATCGCTTGGCACGGCATTTCTAGGAGCTGAATTTTCGGGGGCGGTGTGTCGAAGTACGCGGCATTCCGGGGCCCAGGCAGCGATTTTAAGCCCGAGATGCTGATTCCGATCACGAAAAGGTACAACGCAAACGATGCAGAGT
>NZ_ANOG01000468.1 GCF_000346295.1 Rhodopirellula maiorica SM1
CAACAACACAGGCATCCCCGAGGTGTTACAAATCAATTGCTGGACCGCCAGCGGCGGCAACATCCCACCGGTCAACAAAATTCCTGCAGGTGATGGTCCGTTCGCATCAAGTGACGCCAACGCACATCCCGCCAAGATGTCGCTGCGATCCCCCGGTGTGATCACCAGACTTGATGGAAATAAACGTTCGAGGAAATCTGGCAACAACATCGCCGCGACTTTTAATCGAGTCACCTCGCGATCAAACGTTGCTTCATCGCCACTGAATTTCTTCGCGTTGAGCCCCACTTGAATCTCACGAAGCGTCGGTTGACGCAGCAGCGGTTCCTCGGGAAGCAGGTACAGGGGGGCTAGGGAATCAGATGACGCTTGGGTGTAGGCGGATCGCAATTCCGATTCATTTGCGGGATTGATTTGGTTTAGCACCGTAGCAATCACCTGCCCCCCACGGTCCGAGATACTGTCGTTACCGATGTGGATCGACTGCACGCTGTCTTCGACACTTTTCCCACGAGCTGAATAAACGGGCATGATCGCACAGCCAAGATTGACGGCGATATCCGAGTTCAGTTCGAATTCAATCTCTTGTGCCAATCCTTGAAAACTCGTCCCCTCGACGATCACAAAGTCACAGGTCTCCTGCAAACGTTTGAATTTCTGTTGGATGCGTTGAATTAATCCTTCATAACGATCCTCCGCCAACATTCGGCGGGCTTCGATACGCGTCACCCCCGCCATTTCGTCCGGGTCCGTCGTGATTTGATAACGCGACCGCATCAAACGGATGCTTTGATCTTCGTGCGGGTAACGACGAACCACGGGACGAAAGAAGTGGACGCGGTCGAAGCGCCGCATCGCCAATTCCATTACCCCAAGGGCAACCATCCGCTTTCCAGTCGCGTTTTCATTTGTGGCAATATAGAGGCTGTCGGGCATGACAATTTTCTGCAAAAGATTAAGAATTCGAAAATTTCAGCCGCATCCGCAAAAGCGAATCCGACTCAATAAACCTCATATCAAATCGGCATTTTCTACCTGCTTAACGCGCATCCCAGCGATCGGCATACAGACGTGCGATACACCCGAGAATGATCGTCATGCCAAGCAAGACGGTCACTTCCAACTGCAGCGACGTGACGGGCATATCGTACCAAAATACTTTTTGGAACCCATCTAGCGCCCACGCATTAAACGTCAGATGCCCCCACCGCTGCATTTCTTGGCTCATGACGTAACGCGGCACCATGCTGCCCCCGAGCGCCGACATGGTCAGGATCAACACGGTTGAAACGGCCGTCAACTGTGTGCGTGAACGACAGAACACGGCTAAACAAATTCCCAAACTAGCCGTGGCGGACGCAGTACAAAATGTCATCAACGCGAAACCACTTAAATGGCCAATCAGATCGACTGAAAAAACTTGCTGGGCCCACAGGAACATCACCGTTAATTGCACGCAACCCAGCGCCATGATGTACAGCCATTTACCCGCTAACAACTCGCTGATACGCAATTGGCTGGACAGCAATCGGTCCAACGTACCGGCTTCGTGTTCTTCGAGCAAACTTCCACCTGCCCCGGTCGCCGAAAACAACAAAAACATCACGGCAATGCCGGCGGCGTACATTGCAATCTTGGGATTGTGTTTGCCCACCGCAAATAGATGAGTGGTTTCGACGTCCACAAGCGAATCGGAAACACCAGCGTCCGCAGCCGATGTTTCCGCCGATCCAGATAGGTTTGTCGACGGAGCTTCGTTCGCCGAGGATGCATTGTCCAGCGAGCTCGACGGCGGCCGGTTACGACTTGCTTCACTAATCACTTGAGCCAACAACACCCGAATGATCTGGTCACCGATCGGGTTGCTGCCTTCGCTGAACAATTTCACTGTTGACTTGGATTGCGATTGCAAATTGGCTTCGATTCCGTCGGGCAGATACACCACCATGTCGACATCATGGTCTCGCATTACAACGCGGGTCAGTCGCTCGATCGACCAGCGCTTGGTCGTATTCAATAACCCCAACTCAATTTGCAGTGCCGATTGCAGTTTCAATAGACGTGCAATCCGCTGGCTGGTCGCAGTCATGTCGTCATCGACGATCGCGACGTTGATCGCGGAATCACCGCTGCTGACGCCACGACTAAAAATCATGGCAAAAATGCTGAAAAACAAGATTGGTAGCACCAACACCATCACAAGCTCTTGCTTGTTGTTCCACAACCTTAGCAGCGAGATCTGGAAAACAGTTCCTATCATTCACGCAGCTCCTTGCCCGTCAAATGCAAGAAGACATCCTCGAGTGTCGGCTGCTGCAACAGCACCTGACCAACGCGATGTTGATCGCGATCAAGGCTGGTCAAAATTTCAGCCAATTGAGTCGCGGGGTCCGAGATCACACACGTTCCAGTCGTCCCCGAATCATCCATCGATAAACCATAGCGTGTTGCATCGACGACATGCTGGAACCGGATTCGCAGCAGTTGGCAATGCCCCACGGTGCTAGCGATCAATTCATCAAGCGTCCCCACACAGACCACTTTTCCCAGATCGACAATCGCGATCCGATCACAGCGATATTGCGCTTCGTCCAATTGGTGAGTGGTCAATAGGATTGCAGTCCCTCGGTCACGCAGCTCGTCAATCATTTCATAGATGCGGCTACGGCTTTGCGGATCCACCCCCACCGTCGGCTCATCAAGCAACAAGATCGCGGGATGATGCAAAACACTGCATGCGATATTCAGCCGGCGCTGCATCCCACCGGAAAACGTTCTCACCAAGTGGTGACGCCGATCGGTAAGATTGGCCCACTGCAACGCCTGGTCGACGCGTTCGCCGAGCTGGTGTCGATCAACCGCGTGCAGTTTTCCGAATGCCACCAAGTTTTGCTGGGCCGTTAAATCCTGATAAACAGCGATACTCTGTGGCACCACGCCCAACGAATGAGGAGCATCGGTTCCAGTCGCGAACGTGAACGCCCCTTTGTCCAATCGACTGCGTCCCGCTAAACAACGAATCAAGCTCGTTTTACCAGCACCGTTGGGGCCAAGTAGCCCAAGCAACTCTCCGGGAAAAAGATCCAGCGACAAACCACGCAGCGCACGCGTTTTGCCATGCGACTTTTCCGCAGCTTGGATCGACAGGATTGCAGTCGGTAAAGGCATTCAAGATAAATTCGAAAATAGAGATGCGATGCACACTTAATCCAGCAGCGGCAACGTCGCCCGCTGCTGAGCACTTTGCACCGCAGTATCGACAATTTGCTGGCCGATTCGGCTGATTTCGGGGCTCAGCGGTCCTTCGACTTGTGCTCCGCGCGAAATCACATCGACCATGTACTGCACCGGATTCTGCTGGGGTGGCTGCAGCACGTCGACAGAGATCGGGTGGGCTGGCGGGGTGGCTTTCGGTTTGCAGATTGACAACGTCGGCATAGTCCTCGCTGGAAAATCGTTCCGCGTGCTCCCACGACCACGAAACCACACTTGGGTTG
>NZ_ANOG01000469.1 GCF_000346295.1 Rhodopirellula maiorica SM1
GGTGGAAATCCCGTTAGCCGTTTGGGCGCTAGCCCCGGTTGAATGTCGGAACCGTGGTTAGCAGCCTGTTGATTTAATCGACATGCAAATCGCATTGTTGAGCCGAGAGCCGTAAGGCACCGGGTAATGCGTGGAACCCGGTCGCTGACGCGCGAGCGGCTAATATAGGGAAAGACTTCTGCCTAGCTGCTTAAATCCAATGGAATACACTCTACCGCTAATCCGCAATCGCAAGCTTTCGGTTCTTAGAAACTCGTATCTTGGTTCGTCGTGGATGCCGGTTGCGGTCGCACCGTTTGCAAGCGGCGCGCTTTGCGAGCCACCATGGGCGTCGAGCGACGCGCCGAGACGAGAAGTCCTACGATGCATCCCGCATTGAATAAGAAAGCAAAGCTATAGGGTTCTGCCATCCAGACGGTGATAATCACCACCGTCGTGGCCATGACGGAGGACAATAAGGCAACCGTCAAGAATTCGGTCGGCTGAGTCAACATCGTATGTTGTCGCAAAAAAGCCATGAAAACACCGATGGGAAGCAATAGAAATGCAATCGAACCGACGACACCCGTGTTCAAGTAATGAAGCAGGTAATGATTATCGACGGACAGAAAGAGACCTCGCAGATGAGGTTCTAGCATTGCTTCGTGCTGAGGTAATGTGCCCCAGTTTCCATATCCAATCCAACCGACTTGAGAAAGCGGTTTCTTATAGACGGTAAATAGTAGATAGCGATGTCGCGTCCCCGAATAGGTATACGTTTCATCTTCGATTTTAATCTCACGAATACCATCTTGGTTTTCGATCGAATCTGCCATCTTTAATATCGTTGGCAGCATTACGATACTCGTCGCAATGACCAATACACATGCAAATAGCGAGAATAGGCGAATAGGAGGGAAATAGTACCAAACGAGTCCAAGTATCACGCCACCCAAAACCATACAAGGGCCGCGAGAGAGTGTTGCGACCGTGCCCATCGCGAGGATCACCGGGCCAACCAGCCAAAACTTTGATCCACGTCCCCAAAAACTTTGATATGCCTGAGTGAATACCCACGGCGATGCGAGGGCAAGCACGAGGCCGGCATAGATCGGATGCCCAAACCAAGCTTCGGCACGTTTCAATCCTAAGCGGTGTCCCGAATCACCTTGTGATGATCCTTCGTGGCCGAGCAACGTATTAAAAAGGTTGTAGTCCGCAACCGATTCAAAGATCATCGCCCCCGCTAGCAACAACGCCACCGTGGCGGCTAACGGAACAAAATCGATCGCGTCTTGGTCCTGAACCAGGATTAACCTTGCCAACATGTAGGGAAACATCCACTGCGCCAGCAGGCTGAGGATCACAGTGGGGCTGAAGTGGTCGTTCAAGGTCGTGCTGATCGCAGCGGTCATCACAATCACGACCGGCAACAGATCGATCCATGAGAAACCGGCAAAGACGAACTGACGCGGTTTTACAACAACAACAGCAACTGCCATCAAAGCAACGACACATCGCACGGTAACATCGGCGGCGCCAACGGACAGTGCCAGCCACGTGGGAACCAAAAAGGCAATGCCCCAACCAACGCGAGCCGCATGCCGCGGCGAGTAAAACCTCGCCACAAAAAGCATCAGCACTGCGACACTAAGGGCGATGAAATGGAACATGCAAGGTGAACGTGACGGGCGTGCAACCAAAAAAACATACCGGATCTCAGGTCGCGGTCAGGGGCCGGACGCGAGATGGATGGACCAGCCTAATGTAATTACGGAATTCAGTAGGTCCAATGGGACGATGCGGTGGATGAATTTGTATGTTGGCCTGCGAATCACACCGCGACGCTGGGGGCATTACAAGCAAATTGGAGCTGCGGCAACAACGATATCACCGTTTCACGACGTCATTATCGAGTGGTGATGGGAGCCACCGTCGCCGGATTGCCCTGATTGATTGCCGCTCGATAGACATCAATCACACCGGATTGAAGGTCTGCTCCGGCCGGTAGCGGAAAACGCCCGAGCCCTTTTCCCTGATAATGGATATCCTCAATCACATTGGGGCTCTTGCCCGTGCGATCGATCGCAATCGATTGGACTTGCCACTGATGCACCACGATTTCGTAAAGCACTTCGGGCGCCAGGGGCAGCGAATTTTGCCGCGTCACCACATCACCGAATTCGTTGATGACGCGGTAAGTTTCGATCTGTTCCGCCGCTGAGTCGCGAGAAAACCGACGATTCACCACATCGCCTGGTTTGATTTTGATCTGCTCGGTCTTCGAGTCGTCTTTTAAATTCACAATCGTGACCACCAGATCACTCGGACTTCCATTGCGGAGCCCAACGGTGACTGGGGGCAACGGTGGTCCCGCAACGATTTGAGAATCAATCAGCACCGATTGGGGGCGACGACGGATTGGGGGATATGCTGAGATCGGGGGCGGTCCGATGGTTGCCGTGATTCCTGATCCCCAAACCGGAGCCACTGGGGCGAACGGTGCCGGAACAAATGGAGCCGGAACCAGCGGTGCTGGCATGAAGGAGGGAATCGGTCCAAATCCACCGGGGAAAAAGCCATGGTTCAATCCCGGCGGAGGCGGCGAGTCGGGGTTGGTGGGACGCAGCACGCCCGTCATTGGTTGGAAACGAGGCGACACGTCATCCAAGTCGGCCATCCACATGTCACCGCGGCCGGACCGTGGGAATCGCAAAACGCGATTTAGTTCAGGGTGGAAATAGCCAGCATATTGTCCGTCCAGCGAATCAAATCTCGGATCGCGAAGATAGAGCAAGCGGCCCGCGGTGGCATCACGAATTTCCATCGTATCCCTATGCAGCGCGATCACCGTGCTGCGAGCCCCCGATGGCTGAATTACTTCAAACGTTTGGGACCACCCCCAGCCAGGCAACCCGCCTACGAGCATTAGCAAAATCCATCGCATCGCACTCACCCCCGTTTGTGTTCGTTCGTTTGCACCGTTTTCTATTCTACGGCAAACGAACCGGCGGGGTTATTGAGGATCCGCTGCCGGGCTTACCCGTCGGCCAATCAATCCGGTCACGAAAGAGCTGAAGACGAGACAAAACAGTCCGCCCACCACCAGGACGCCGGTGGCGGCTAAGCGGTCGCGAACTTGAACCCGTTTCCACGCCAGTGCGATCTCGCTTTGGATCGCTTTATCAAAGCTCAGCTTGACCGCATTTTCGTAAAGGATCGTGTCACCTTGTTTGACTTCGCCAGCATAGCGATCGGTGATCAAATTGTTCTCAATCCACTCGTCGGTGACCGACAAATATTCGTGGCTTGCGTCGCCATCGGTTTGCCCTTGGACATAGTGAACCAACGCCGCTCGCTGCAGCCGTTTCAGTTCATCCTCGCTCTCGGTACGGCTGTCGGCCGGCGACGAGACGACGACCCATGACTGCAGATCTCCGTCGAGCTTGGGCAAATCATTTAGCCAAGCGGGTCGGTCATCGGGAAAGCTAAATTGGTCTAGCGGAGCGACCGACAATTCCGAGGCCGTCTCGGTCATCGCGGACGCGTCGGTTGCGTTGACTGCATCCGATTCGGAATCGTCGCCGGACTTCGCTTCTGCACCCACCTTGGTGTCGGCAAGTGAGGTTTCCACTTTCTTGGCTACGTCATCTACCGCCATCGCCACCATCGGGCCTACGGTAATGACCATCAGCACGGCAACCAGCGGGGTTAAGATTTGGCAGCGGCATGCAGCCGCGCGGTGATGCGACGTGTTCATGCTGACCCCCTAGCGTTTGCAAGTTCTTGAGTGATTCCATCATCAGCCGTACGAGCCGCCGCGGGCTGGGATGGCGTATGTGGGATCCGTTCCGGTTTGACGCGAGGATTGATCCAGGGAGCTGACATTTGAATGGCGATCGCGATACCGCCGGCGATCAGCATCCCAAACGGTTGTGGGATCGGCAGCACTTGGTGGACCGCCCATTCGCCCACCACTGCCACCGCAACGCTCCATAGGCTTAGCCGATGTCGACGCAGCGGATCGACCGGTCGCCACCAACGCAGCAAGGCAAACAGCACAGCAAAGTGTGCCATCATCGCTGAAGCACGCGGAATGCCATCGCTGTAGAGCGCTTGCGGAAGCGTCGTGGAATCGATATTTCGCGTCAAACCGGCATCAATCGGAAGCATCAGGAATCCGTTCATCGCATAGGCGAATAGCCCCACGCCGCCGCCGACGCCGGCTAACACGATGCGGCGGGGAAGACTTTCCCCTTCATCACGTTCCCACAGTTTGCCGAGACCAAGGATCGAGATCGCAGCGCCCATCACGACCACGGCCATCCATCCGTAAGGAGCAATCGCGATCGAATCGACCGTGCCGGTGCGAAGCCCGATCACGCCTGCGGTGAT
>NZ_ANOG01000470.1 GCF_000346295.1 Rhodopirellula maiorica SM1
TAACCGATCGCGTGGCCCAATCCCGCTTCGCATCAAGATCGCAGGTGTCGCGATACTGCCAGCGGACAAAATAACGCGTTTGTTCGCAGCAATCTTGGCTCCGTTTGCCAGCTTGACCCCGACCGCTTGATCGTCACGAAACAAAACACGATCGACGGTGCCACGAATCTTCTGGACGCCATCCGATTGAGCAATCAGCGCGGCGGGTGACCAACGGCGTCCGTTGCGATTCATTCGGCGGTACGCCATCGCGGTGCCGAAAGGAGTCGCGGCATCCAGAAACCGCTGGGCTGGTTCGCTGATCCAGCGGGCCGATTCGGGCTGCACCAATCGTTCCGCAGCGTTGTAGGCGGACCGCAGCGACTCTGCCGACCAACGATCATCCGCTGACGTAGCGGATGCCGCCGCTGTGGAAAACATGTTCAAGTCGTCGTCGGTCGGCGGAAACCAGATCATCGCGTTGATCCGGCTGCTGCCGCCGAAACCGCGGCCGCGGGGGCAATTCAGTGATCGTCCGGCGAGCGACTTGGATGCCTCAGTGGCGTAGTTCCAATCTTCGGAACTGCCCAGCAATTTTAGCCAGCGAGCCGGCCGAGTGCGATCGATGTCGGCCGCGGCCACCATTTCCGGGTTTTCCGACGTCCCCGGCTCGATCAACGCAACCGAATAACCGTGCTGGTGCTGCAATAGGTGGGCGAGGGTACATCCCGCCGATCCGGCACCGACGATGATAATGTCCGCGGAAGATTGGGAAGAGGAAAGGGAAACAGAGGCATTCAAATTCGGGCCTGTTGGCAATAGGCGATAGGTCGTTTGTTGATTAGGATTTCCCGGAACGATTCCATTCCGTCCCTATCCAATCCCAATTCTGCTATGAATGCGTCCGCAAAATCGAATGTCGTGCACCGCTTCGTTGGAATTCCGACCGCTCCACCCGACTCCATTTTGGGGCTGACCGAAGCGTTTTTGGCGGACAAGAATCCTAGCAAGATGAACCTCAGCGTCGGAGTTTACAAGGACGCCTCGGGGCAAACGCCGATTTTAAAGTGCGTCAAGGAAGCCGAACGACGGTTGATCGATAACGAAACCACCAAGGGTTATTTGTCGATCGATGGATTGCCGGATTACCGTGAACAAGTCCGCTCGCTGGTGTTTGGCGACTCGATTGACCCCAGCCGCGTTGCGATTTTGCAGACTCCCGGCGGAACGGGCGCCCTTCGAGTCGCGGCCGATTTTATCGTCGCTCAGCTTTCGCCGACACGAATTTGGATGCCCTCGCCGACCTGGGCAAACCATCCCGCTATTTTTGCTGCTGCGGGACTGCCGAGCGAAACCTACCGCTACCTGGGAAGCGATCGCACCTCGTTCGATCTGGCCGGAATGCTCGAAGATCTGAGCCAAAAGACCAAACCGGGCGACGCGGTGCTGCTGCATGCATGCTGTCACAACCCAACCGGCGTCGACCCCACCCCCGAAGACTGGAAAGCGATCGCCCAAACGGTGGCCGAGCGTCAACTGATCCCGCTGATTGACTTTGCCTACCAAGGCTTTGGCGAGGGTATCGAGCAAGACAAGACGGGATTGAACACGCTTTTGGAAGCGGTGGACGAAGCGTTCGTCTGTAATTCGTTTAGCAAGAATTTTGGTTTGTACAGCGAGCGTGTTGGATCGGTTTGCTTGGTCGCGGCCGACAACGAAACGATGAAGGCGGCACAAAGTCAGCTGAAAACCATCGTCCGCACCAACTATAGCAACCCACCGCGCCACGGGAGTGCGATCGTCGCAACGGTCCTTCAAGATCCTGAGTTGACGTCGCTGTGGATTCAAGAAGTCGACGAGATGCGAGAGCGGATCGACACGTTACGTCAGCACTTCGTTGAAACGATGAAAAACACCGGCTCCGGCCACGATTTTTCGTTCTTGCTCAAGCAAAAAGGGATGTTTTCTTTTAGCGGCTTGACCCCGATGCAAGTCGATGAACTCAAAAGCAAACATGGCATCTATATCGTTGGCAGCGGCCGCATCAATGTCGCCGGAATGAGCGAAGACAAGATGGACACGTTGTGCCAAGCGGTTGCATCGGTTCTGTAAACATCGGTTCTGTAACCCGCGAACGCCTCAATCAGCCAACCGCGAGCCAAATCGACGAGCGGCTCCACGCACGCCCCCTCGCATTGGGGCCATGAAGCAATCCCATGCTTGCAAACACTGCCTCGCAGGGAACGGCCAACTTGAGGGGGGCTGCTACGCCCCTTCCGGCATCTCCGGACCGTCAACAGCGAGTGCAGGTGGCCGGCGACACCCCCCGAAGAGGTGTCGCGCAACGTCGACTGGGCATTCGAATCATCTTTCTACGAACGGCGAACTGTTCTTTAACCAGCCCTCGGATGTTGTTATGGTGCGTACTCCGCCCCGCCGCTGCGCAGGTGCACAACTTGGCCCCCTCATACTTCGCAAGGCTGTCCCCTTTCCTTCATCGTTGCCGATCGATTCGGATTGGATTGGGAACGAGTTAAAAAAAGGTAGTTTTCACAGTGTTGACGCAACACGCAGCACTGTCTGATGGCTTACCTTATTCCCTCGATTCTTTTCGCTGATTTCACATCGACGCCACAGACCGGGCAATGACGCCCGAAAAAAAATGAAATGACGGATCACTTGGCAACATCATCGACAGCGGCCAAGTCGTCCGGACTTGCTCTGCATCACCGCGATTCGATTCTGCTGTCCTGTGTGCAAGATGCGGCGATTGTGACCGATGTGGCGGGAGTGGTTAGCGACTGGAACGAGGGTGCAACGAAGTTGTTCGGATGGACGGCAAAGGAAATGGTCGGCCGACCGTTGCTTCATCGTTTTCCAGAACAAGAACGCGAGTCGATGGGGCAAAGAATTCAGTCGATTTTAGCGGGCGAGGATTGGACGGGCGATTTTCTCGACTGGCATAAAGATGGCACCCGTGTTTGGATTGATGCTCAAGTCACGCGAGTCACCGACAACGAAGGTCACACGCTTGGGATCCTAGGGATCTGGCGTGACATCACCGCACGAAAGGCTTCCGAAGCAGCAGTCGAAACGAGCGAACGACGCTACCGCGATCTGGTGGAATCCTCACACGATCTGATTTGGACAATCGACGCCGATAGCCGCATCACCTACATCAACCAATCTGCCAAAGCGATTTATGGATGGGATTCGCACGAGTTGCTTGGCAAATCGTTTCTCGAGTTCATTACGCCGGAAAGTTTCGAAGAGACGCTCAAGACGTTCATGACGATGGTGGAAACGGGCGCCGAGCAGCTTGATTATCAATGCGGTGTGTTCCGCAAAGATGGCAGCGTGGTGAAGCTTAGTACCAATGTTCGCGCGCAACGCAATAGCGCAGGCGACCTAGTCGGGCTCTGTGGCATCTCACGTGATCTGACGCAGTGGATTCGTGCGACCGACGAACTACAAGAACGGCAAGTCCTATTATCCAATGCCGAACGAATCGCCAACATGGGCAGCTGGGACATTGATCTGCGTGTCGGAAAATTCCATGGATCCGACCAAACGTTCAAAATCTTTGGCATTGAAGCGGATCAGTGTGATGGTTCGCTTGATGGATTGATGGCGCATGTCCACCCCGAAGATCGTAGTCGCGTGCTGCATTCGCTCTCGCAAGCCGACGCCGCGCAACCGTTCGTCGAACAAGAGTTTCGGATTCGCTACCCAGACGGCGAAATTCGTCAGGTGCGTGAGCGTGGCGAGGTAATACTGGACGAATCGGGCAAAGCGATACGTCGACTCGGGATGGTCCAAGACATCACCGAGCAAGAAGAGATTGAGCAAGATCTACGCAACAGCCGCGAACAGCAACGTCGTCTGATCGAACAGCTCGAAAAAGAAAAACGGCGACTCTCGGAAGCTCAATCGGTAGCCAAAATCGGCAGCTGGGAAACCGACCTGCGAACGATGACGGTTTTTTGGTCCGACGAGACCTATCGCATCTTTGAAAAACAGCCGGGATCGTTTTCACCAACGCACGAAAGCTTTCTCAAACTAGTGCATCCGGCTGACCGCAAACGAGTCAACGAAGCCTTGATCGAATCGTTTGATCTTGATTCGACATGCAAGGTCGAGCATCGCATTGTGCTGGCCGACGGCAATATCAAATGGGTCGAGGAATCGTGGCGGGCGTTCAATGACGAAAACGGAACCCCGGTCTATGCGATTGGAACGTGCCGAGACGTTTCCGAGGCCAAACAAACGCAAGCCCAGCTTAACGATCACACCCGCCGACTCGAAGCCACCGCCTCGGTTGCCGGAGCGTTCCTTGAAAAGATGCCATTAAGTGAGGCAATACAAACGTGTGCCCACGCGATCATCGAACACCTGGACGCCTCACTTGTACGTGTTTGGACGACAAGCCCCGGAAAAAAAACACTACATTTGCAAGCTCAATCCGCTTGTGATGGGCATTCCCCCGAAACGACCCTCCAAATTCGGCCCGGTGAACATCCGGTCGAATTGATCGCGCGTTCACGAACTCCGGTTGTGACACGACTCGATCCTGGACCACAGACCGACGCTCAAGACAATGCATCGCCGCAACAATCCACTGTCACCATCGTGGGGCACCCGATGCTGGTTGAGGACCGTTGTCTCGGAGTGCTAGAGATTTTTCTGCCAGCCAGCCTAAGCCCTGAGCTTGAAACCAGCATTGCGATCTTAGCCAACACGATTGCGGTCAACCTGGATCGTTATCGCGCCGAGGAAAACCTGCGACGACTCAACGAAGAACTTGAATCACGTGTCCAGCGGCGATCGGAAAAGCTGATTGAAAGCAATCGTCGTCTGAAAACGCTGTTAACCAATATTCAAGGCATGGCTTACCGTTGCCGCGATGACGCCGATTGGACGATGGAATTTGTCAGTGAGGGGTGCCGCGACCTACTTGGGATCGCGCCTGAGCAATTACTCGAGGGCGACTGCACCTACGCGAGTCTGATTCACCCGGATGATCTGTCGCAGGTCGTCGAAGTCTTTGCCAGCGGACTGCAATCGCACCGTACGATCGAACATGAATACCGCGTGCGAACTCCCGATGGCCAACTGAAATGGGTGTGGGAACAAGCGCGTGGCGTCTACAACGAACATGGCGAAGTCGAAGCAATCGAAGGTTTGATCTCGGACATTACCGATCGGAAACTTCGCGAGCTTCGAGAGAATCATCAAAGTGAACTGTTAAGGATGTTGGCGGCGGACCAGTCGCTTGATGCTTGTCTGGACAAGATCGTCTCGAGCGTGGTCGCCGAAGACCCCGCGCTCATGTGCAATTTGATGCTGGCGGACAGCGCACAAACTCACTTGATAAATCGGGCGGCGAGAAATTTGCCGAACGAATATCTCGAGGCCATCGAAACATCACCGGTGAAACTGCAGACCGCACCGTTTTGCCGAGCAGCGAAAACAAAAAAGCAAGTGGTTGTCGACACATCGGGCGATGAATCACCTGGCCCACCCTGGTCCGAGCATGCTGAACGCGCGGGAATCCGCTCGTGTTGGTCGATGCCCATTCTGAGTGTCAATTTCGAACTCTTGGGCACCATGAACGTCTATACCGAACAATCTCGTAAACCGAGCGCCCATGAACAAGAACGACTCGAATGGGCCACCGAACTCGCACGGTTGGCAGTTGAACACACGCAGGCGAAACAGGCGCTCGTCGACAGCGAACACTTCAACCGCGTGACGCTTGATGCGTTGTCGGCTCATATCGCCGTGATCAATTCAGAAGGAACCATTGTCGCTACCAATCAAGCTTGGAAAGAGTTTGCGATCACATCTCAAGCGGATGTGCGAAACGTGTGTGAAGGACAAAACTATCTTGCCGTCTGTGATGCAGCCATCGAACTGGGAAATCAGGATGCCAAGAAAGTCGCTGCAGCACTGCGCCAGATCAGAGCGGGTAAACGAGAAGCCTCGTGCTTCGAGTACTCTTGCCACTCCGCCGACGAGCAACGTTGGTTCCAACTCTGCATGCGACGCATCTACGTCAATGGTGTGGTGCATATTCTGATGGCTCATGAAAACGTCACCAGCATCAAACGATCCGAAGCAGCACTGCGAAAGGCCATCGTTCACGCACAACAAGCGAACCAAGCCAAAAGCGACTTCTTGGCGACGATGAGCCACGAATTGCGAACGCCGCTAAACGGAATCTTGGGCATGAACGAATTGCTGAGGACAACCGCGCTGACGCATCGGCAACAGCAATTTGTCGAAGCAGGGCACAAGAGTGGCCAGTTGTTGTTAGCACAGATCAACGACATTCTCGATCTTTCGAAGATCGAAGCAGGCAAACTCGAATTGGAACCGCGCGAATGCCACCTAGCAACGGTGGTTCAAGACGTCGTTGCCGCCAACGCTCCGCTGGTCGCCGAAAAAGGTTTGAAACTGAATTGTTACTTGGCGGACGAGCTTCATGCAGTGGTCCGCTGTGACGATCATCGCTTGTGCCAAATTTTGGCGAACTTGCTGGGCAACGCATTGAAATTCACCACGCGTGGCGGAATCAGCCTGCGGGGTGAGCAAATTTCATGCACGGGAACCATCGCTCGGATTCGTATTTCGGTCACCGACTCGGGCGTCGGCATCCCCGAGGACCGCAAGGATCGGCTGTTCAAAGCTTTTTCGCAAATTGACAATTCGACCACCCGGCAATTCGGAGGCACGGGGCTCGGTTTATCCATCTGTATGCAGTTGGTCCATTTGATGGGAGGCGAAATTGGCGTCACAAGCCAGCAAGGTAGCGGATCGACGTTCTGGTTCGAAATTCCCGTTGAAATCCTGGATCCAACCGTTCGCTCCACACCTTCACCGAGTCCTGCTGTCACGACCACGGATCCGGTGCCTCACTCCGATGCGTTTTCAGGCCATATCCTGGTGGCCGAAGACAATCTGACCAACCAGTTCTATATCAGCGAGCTGCTAAAACACTTCGGTTGCACCTGTGAAGTTGTCGCCAATGGTGAAGAAGTGCTGAAGGCAATTGGCAAAAATCGCTACGATTTGATTTTGATGGATTGCCAAATGCCCAAGATGGACGGTTTTTCTGCGACGCGTGAAATTCGTCAACGCGAACAATCCGGCATGCTCGCTGGGAAACATCAGATCGTCGCGCTAACCGCCAACTCACTCGCTGGCGACCGAGAACGATGCTTGGATGCCGGCATGGATGACTACATCAGCAAACCGGTGCAAATCAATCAGCTGCAAGCTCTGGTTCAAGCATGCCTGGGACAGCCCTCCAACTGACAGCCGCAACCCCAATGCCATCTACTTTGGCACTAAACGGGTGGCGTTTGTAGCGGTGCGGCGCGGGGCCCGCCCGGTCTACACCGAACGTTTTACTCGCCTCAACCGGACGGCTCGCGCCGTGCCGCTACCAAAGTAGATGGCATGGGGCGCAACCCCGCGAATTCGTCACCAAATTTTTGCTACTTTGACTTCAGTCGATGCAAGTCGAGTGTGTAGTGGCAATTTGTGATGGTTGTCAAATTGATACTACCGGGCCACTTCCGCAGGGACGATTCTAGTTTCTGAACGAGGGCATCGTACTCGTAAGGTTGAGCCCGGCGGGGCGACCTCAGACGCGACTCGATGGAACATCACAGACCACCCTAGGGTTCGTCGCATGGAAGCGACGAGGGGGGCTTGCATAATCCTCGCGTTTTCTTCATCACGCGAACACTCATGACCAAAAAACGTCTTGCCCGCCTTGCTCTCTTGCTGTCCATTCTGGGCGCTCCTGCCGCCATGGCCGCTGACTTTGAAGTCCAGAATCACAATGACTCCGGTGACAATTCACTGCGCTGGGCGATCGAACAAGTCAACGCCGCCGGCGCCGGCACTCATTCGATCACTTTTGCTAGCAACCTTGATCCGATTGCCTTGGCGTCCAATCTTCCGATGATCGTGGGGACCGGTCAAAGGATCACGATCCATGGGGCCGGTAACACCGTTTCAGGCCAAAACACCGCACGGTTGATCTTTGTTGCCGCTGGCGACGTCACGATCGAAAACATCACGCTGAAACAGGGGCTCGCCGAAGGTGGTGACGGCGGAGTTGGACAAAGCGGTGGCGGCGGGGGCGCGGGGGCTGGCGGCGCCCTGTTTGTCAACTCCGGTGCCAACGTGGTCATTCGTGGTGTCACGCTTGATAGCAATGCCGCTAAGGGCGGCGACGGAGGAGACACAAACAGCGCTGGTGGAGGCGGAGGAGGAGGTGGATACGGCGGCAACGGCGGATCTTCCGCAGGCAATGGCGGTGGCGGCGGCGGCGGGTTTGACGGTAACGGCGGCGGCGTCGCGACAGGCGGTGACGGCGGTGGTGGGGGCGGCGGCCTCAGCGGCAACGGTGGCGTAGCAAACTTGACCGGCGGTGGTGGAGGCGGAGGCGTGGGAGATGGTTCGTCCTCTTCAAGTAGCACCGGAGGCGATGGCGATGGCGGCGCAGCCGGGGGCACCACTGGAAACTCCGGGGCCACAGGCACGCCTGGCGGTGGTGGCGCAGGAGAGTTAGGTGGTGGCGGAGACGGAGCGACCAACGGCGGTGGCGGTGGATCATCCTTTGACGGGGATCCAGCCGGCGACGGCGGCACCTATGGAGGAGGAGGCGGTGGCGGCTATCACTCCCCAGCAGGAAAAGGCGGCGAATTTGGTGGAGGTGGCGGTGCCGGCTTCAACGCAGCGGGCAAAAACGGCGGCGATTTCGCCGGTGGGGGCGGCGCTAGTACCGGCAGTACCGCGGGCAGCGGCGGTTTTGGCGGCGGCGATGGCGGCAGCCCTTATTATGGCGGTGATGCCGGCGACGCGATGGGCGGTGCCATCTTTGTACGGCAGGGCGGAAGCCTTTCGATCGTCGATAGCTCACTTAGTGGTAGTAGCTTAACTGCCGGAACCGGTGGGACGGGGGGCCTTGGCAATGGCGATAACGGCCAAACGATCGGAACGGGGATTTATCTGCATACCGGGGTCACCGCGGGGATCGAAGTCGGTACGGGATCGATGACGCTGGCCGACGAGATCGGTGGCACCGGATCGCTTCAGAAAACCGGAAGCGGCGAACTCATTCTCTCAGCTACCAACACTTACACCGGCACCACTTCGATCAATGCCGGACGACTGGCCGTCAACGGCTCAATCGCCGGCCCCACTATTGTCGGCGAAAGCGGTGAACTGGGAGGCAGCGGCACGATCAATGGTTACGTCATCAACAACGGCACCTTCGCCGCTGGCAACTCGATCGGAGCGATGAATGTCACCGGCAGTGCCACCTTCAATTCCGGCAGCAGTACCGTGGTCGAAATCAAGCCTGCGGCCAGCCCCGTCGCCGGAGTCGATAACGACTTGATCACCGCCAACATCGCCATCATCAACGGCGGCGATGTTTCGGTGCAAGGGGCCGCGGGGGCCTACTCCGAAGGAGCCAAGTACACGTTTCTGCAAACCCACAGTGGCGTGATTGGCACGTTCGATTCGATCAACGATGACCTCGCCTTCTTTGATGCCGAACTGGGCTACGACGCATACACGACGTTCTTTACCCTGGTCGCTAGCAGTACCGATTTTGCGTCGGTGGGCGGCTCGGGGAATCGCCAATCCGTGGGAGCTTACGTCGACCAAAACTCCAGCGGTGCCGGCGGTGACTTCAAGGTCGTGCTCGATGCATTTAGTATGCTAACGACACCTCAAGTGCAAAGCGGACTGAGCCAACTGAGCGGTGATGTCTACGGCAGTCAATCTCAGGTGACGGTCCAAGGAACCAGCCAGTTGATTGGCACGATCGGCGGCCAATTGCGTTCGGGTCTATTCACGAGCGGCGGAGCCAACCGCGGCGGTTTCGCCAGTGCCACGTTGTCCTCAAGTCCGGCAGCATCCGACTCGGGTTCCGGCGTTGCGTTGGTCAGCTACGTCGAGGCTTCGCAAACACCATGTGACGTGCTGATCGCGCCGACCTGCCATGCCGTCTATCACTGGCGAGGCTGGGTGACTGGTTACGGACTGGGCGGCTCGGCCGAATCCGACGGCAACGCCGCAGGAATCGATTACGGTTTGGGCGGCACGACGTTTGGAATCGAGCGTGATCTCGGCGACAATGTTCGCCTTGGTTTCTTTGGCGGTTATGTCGGTTCATCGGTCAGCGCCGACAACATCCACCAAACCGTCCGCAGCGACGGAGGCAATTTTGGCAGCTATCTGACTCACACCTCGGGTCGCCATTATGGGATTGCGATGGGCGGATTGCAGTTCGACGATTTTGACAGTGACCGCACGATCCAGGTCGGTGGATTGGCTCGAACCGCAAATGGCGAATCCGACGGATGGCAAGGGTTTGCTTACGGCGAACGCGGCTTGAATCTGCAATTGACTCGATCACACCAGTGGCAACCATTCGCAGGGCTGCAATACGTTTACGCCCGTCAAAACGCGTTTACTGAAACGGGCGCCGGGTCGATGAACTTGGCGATGGCGGGAATCGACACCCATTCGCTTCGCAGCAACCTGGGCAGCCGATTGCAGTGGCAGCCATGGGCGTCGCGTCGCGGTTGGGCGATCACACCGGAGATCCGTGGCAGCTGGATGCACGAGTTCTTGGACACGACGTCGGTCGTGAACGCTCAATTCGCCGGTGTCGGTGGTGCGGGCTTCACCGCCAACGGCTTGGACCTCGGCCGCGACTGGGCAATCGTCGGTGGCGGATTCGCGGCGCGGCCGAGTGAACGCTGGGAATTGCGTGCCGACTACAATACCCAGTTCAATGATCGCCAAGTCTTCCACGTCGGATCGGGAACGCTCAGCTACGCTTGGTAGGGCCGGTTCCCACCGGCCGCGGACGTTGGACTAAGCGGCATTAAAGTTAGGCCGACCGGCCGGCAGGAACCGGCCCTACGCTTCGTCAGACAGCTCAGCTGCCGTGTGATTCGGCAGCCCCCGAGCGAAAAAATCTTGTTTTTGCAAGAATTGAGGGGCAAAAAATGACTTGCGGACAACGTTGCCAGCTTTGCCCCAGCCATGATGTAATGCTTCGCACACGCCCCCAAGCGGCGTGAAGTTGGCGACGACGTGGCTCGATCTGCGTTGGAAAAAAACGCTGTCCCATTGAACAGGCAATCTCGGTTAGAATCTCGCAGCAGATCGTTATTTTTTCGTACTGGAGATTCCCCGCGTGCCTCCCGAAGTTCGCCGTGCTTTTCTGATCGTCGCCTGCCTTGTCGTGGTCGCCGCTGTCGCTTGGGCATCGTTTTTTGACGCGACACCGCCTGCCGATTTTAGTCTTCAAAACGGCAGCGATCCCAAAACCATCGATCCCGCGCGGGCGACCGGTAACATCGAAAGCCGGATCATTTTCGCGTTGTTCGAGGGATTGTTGACGATGATGCCCGAGGGCGATCCCGATCCTGTGACCGGTTTGCAGCCGATGTCGCCTCAGCCCGGGGTGGCTGAGTCGTATGAGATTTCCGACGACGGTCGCACCTATACGTTCCATCTTCGCGACAACGCCTTCTGGACCGATGGCACTCCGGTGACGAGTCACGATTTCGCCTGGAGCTGGCAGCGGATGCTGCACCCCGAAACCGCTTGCGAGTACACGTTCCAGCTCTACGCGGTGCCGTTTGCCGAACAATACGCTAGCGGCTTGGTGGACGTAGGTGACCGTGTCGAAGTCGAGTTGTGGGACCGCCCGCTCGATACGCCGGCCGAATCGAGTCAGCAGAATTTCCCTCGCGGCACGATGCTGTACGGAACGCTTCGCGAGATCGTCAAACCGCCGGAACCGGAATTCGCAGGCGATATCGATGACGAAGAGCGTGAAAACGCGATGCTCGATTGGCAAGAACAATGGGTCTACCGCGTCGATGTTGCCAAAGAAAACGCCGATGGTGAAGTTCTGTGGGACGGCGAGGTTAAGTCGCAAACCTTTGCCGTCGATCCGAGCTCGGATGTCGCCGATGAAAACACCTCGCGCTGCCACGCCGTGATGGTCGCCTTTGGCAAACTCGGCAGCCTGGAAACGCCCGATGACCAGACCTTTGTCGTTCATTTGAAGGACGCGGTTCCTTACTTTCCTAATCTCGCGGCCTACTACCCGCTGTTTGCAGTGAACCGAAAGTGTGTGGAAACCTTCGGGTCACCGCTGTGGACCAAGGCCGACAACATCGTCACCAACGGGCCGTTCAAACTAGGATTTCGTCGTTTGCGAGATCGATTGCGGTTGGTCAAAAACGAAGACTATCATGCGGTCAATCCCAACGGCTTTGACACCGTCGACTTCCTTTCGATGGAAGGCCAAAACACGGCATTGAACATGTACGAAACGGGGCAAATCCAATGGGTGACCGATCCGCCGACCGCATTGTTAGAAGAACTGAAAACGCGTGACGATTTCATCACCGCGCCCCAATTGTCAGTCTACTTCTATCGTTTAAACGTGGCTCGCAAACCGCTCGATGACCCCCGTATTCGTCGTGCTATTGCTAAGGCCATTAATCGTACACAGATCGTCGAGCAAGTCACCAAGTCGGGGCAAATCCCAGCCTACACCAACGTGCCTCCGGGGCTTGCGCTGTACGAAAGTGCCAAAGGCATCAATCCCGACATCGAGGAAGCCAAACAGTTGCTGGCCGAGGCGGGTTATCCCGGTGGTCGCGGGATTCCCAAGATGACGTTGCTTTACAACACCAGCGAAGGCCATCGCGCGATCGCCGAAGTGATCCAGCAGCAACTGCTGAACAATTTGAATGTCAAAATCGAATTGCAAAACATGGAATGGGGCAGCTTCCTGGATAAGACGCAGCAGAAAGATTACGACATCGCCCGAGCCGGCTGGATTGCCGATTACCCCGACCCTAATACATTCCTGGATATGTGGGTCACCGACGGGCCTCAGAACAGCACCAATTGGAGCAACAAAGAGTACGACCAATTGATTGCCGATTCCGCCCGTGAAAGCGACCCCGTCAAACGGATGAAATTGCTGCAGCGAGCCGAACAGATCTGGGTCGACGAGATGCCGGTGATCCCGATCTATTTCTACACCTCGATCAATATGGTCAAACCCAACGTCAAAGGGTTCTTTCCTACCGCCCAGGATTTACATCCCTTGAATTTGCTCGAGTATCGAAAGTAAGAAGGTCCACAAAGGATTTGCATGCGAGATTTACTTAGCTACATCATCAAGCGGTTCGGCTGGATGCTGATCACGTTGTGGATTGTCTACAGCGTGTCGTTTGTATTGATGCGCAGCGTCCCGGGCAACCCGTTCAGCAGTGAACGCAACGTGCCGCCGGCAATCGAGCGGCAATTGAAAGCGCGCTACAATCTGGACGCACCACCGATCGAACAATACGTCGACTATCTGGTGGGGATCGTCACGCGATTTGATCTAGGTTGGTGTATCCGGCTGGAAGATTACAGTGTCAATCAAGTGCTTGCCGAAGGCTTTCCCGTGTCGGCATCACTGGCGATTTTCGCCTTGGTTTTCGCCATCGTCTTGGGAGTTTCGGCCGGAGTGGTGTCGGCGGTTTATCGCGGTTCATTTGCTGATGTCAGCATGATGGCTGCCGCGGTGCTGGGGATCGCAATACCCAACTTTGTGCTCGCCAGCTTAGCGATTCTGCTATTCGTGTTTGGAATTCAACTCTTTCCCGCAGGAGGCTGGGGCACGCTACGGCAAGTCGCACTACCGGCGCTCTGTTTGGGGGCTCCGGTGGCTGCCTACATCGCACGGTTGACGCGAGCCGGGATGTTAGAGGTGATGACCCGCGACCATGTTCGCACGGCGTTCGCCAAGGGTTTACCGCATCGCACGGTGATCACACGCCATGTATTGCCCGGAGCGATGTTGCCGGTCGTTTCCTATCTCGGTCCCGCAACCGCCAGCGTGTTGACGGGATCGTTGGTACTGGAAAAGATCTTTGCGTTGCCCGGCATGGGCAGCCATTTCATTTACGCCGCGACCCAGCGTGACTATACGCTCGCGATGGGAATGGTGCTGACGTACACCGTGATTCTGTTCATCATGAATTCGCTTGTGGACATCTCGTACTCCATCATCGATCCACGGGTGAAACTGCAATGAGTGCTGCTGAGAAAAAGGAAATGGATCGCGAGCTGCTTGAAAAGATGCTCGCCGAGTCCAATCAAATTCACGGTGTCTCGCTGTGGCAGGACGCATGGAAACGATTGCGCCGCAAACGAACGGCCATGGCGTCGATGGGATTCCTGATCGTGTTGGCGCTGTTGGCGCTGCTGACACCGCTGTTGCCGCTGCAAAGCCCAATCGACAAAGATTTGAACAACCGCCGGTTCCTGTCACCAAATCTGCAAACCGTGGTGATGGGGTCCCGCGAAGGACTGAAATTCGCCGACGGACGTTTAACCAGCGAATTGGCCGCGTTCAACGCCGAGATTTCGGAATTACAACAGGAACTTGATGTCACGACGGATGTAACAGAACAAGCCGAATTGATCCTGGCGATCGAGCAACGCTACCAAGTCGAACACCCCTTCAATCAACTGTGGAACGAACTCGGTCCGGTTTCCTGGCAACTCACCCGAGCTCGAGTGGCCCTGTTTGGTGACTATGCGATCCCGAGTATTTTCGGTACCGATATCCTGGGCCGCGATCTTTTGGCTCGCGTGTTCTGGGGAGCCCGAGTGTCATTGATTGTGGGGATTGTCGCGACGCTGGTCAGTTTGTTGATCGGGGTCAGCTACGGTGCGATCGCCGGCTACTTCGGCGGCTGGGTCGATGCGGTGATGATGCGGATCGTCGACATGATGTATTCGATTCCGTTTATTTTCGTGGTCATCTTCCTGGTCACGTTTCTCGGCGAAGACAGCGTCAAGAAGAAGCTTGATGGAATTGGAATCGACCAAATCACAATCTTTTACATCATCATCGGCGCCATTTACTGGTTGACGATGTCGCGAGTGGTTCGTGGTCAAATATTGTCGCTTCGCCATGAACAATTTGTCGAATCGGCGCGAACGGTGGGGGCATCTCCGCCACGCATCATCTTTCGCCACTTGGTGCCCAATGTGCTAGGGATTGTGATTGTTTATCTGACGCTGACGATTCCTTCGGTGATGTTGTTCGAAGCCTTCCTGTCGTTCCTCGGACTTGGCGTTGCGCCACCGGATGTTTCGTGGGGGCTACTGCTAAACGATGGGGTGGAAGCGCTTTCGAGCGTGAAGCTGTTTTGGTGGGTCGTGGTTTTCCCAGGCCTGTCGCTTGCGTCGACTTTGTTTGCGTTGAATTTTCTCGGTGACGGACTTCGTGACGCACTGGATCCTCGTATGAAAAACCGGGACTAGATTTGATGCCCGAATCCAATAATTCACCGATCCTTTCGGTCGAAAATTTACAGGTCAGCTTTAAAACCGACGATGGAATCGTGCGTGCGGTTCGTGGTGTGTCGTTTGACATTGGTGCCGGCGAAACCGTGGGCATCGTCGGCGAAAGTGGCAGCGGAAAGAGCGTCACCAATTTGGCGTTGATGGGATTGGTGCCCAAACCGCCGGGACGTATCGACGGCGGCTCGGCAATCTACGGTGGTCGCGATCTGCTGAAGATGAACGAATCGCAATTGCGAACGATTCGCGGACGAAAGATCGCGATGATCTTTCAAGATCCGATGACGGCGTTGAACCCGTTGATGACAGTCGAACAGCAGCTGTGTGAGATCACGCAGTTGCACTTGGGGCTGACCAAAAAACAAGCTCGCAGCCGTGCCGTCGAGATGCTCGAAATGGTCGGGATTAGCTCGCCAGCAAAACGTTTGCGAGATTACCCGCATCAATTCAGCGGTGGGATGCGGCAACGCGTGATGATTGCGATGGCATTGTCGTGTGAACCCGATGTGCTGATCGCTGATGAACCGACAACGGCGCTGGACGTGACGATCCAGGCCCAGATTTTGGATTTGCTGGCCGATCTTCAGAAACGTCGTGGCACCAGCATTTTGTTGATCACGCACGACCTTGGCGTGGTCGCCGGTGTTTGCCACCGCGTTTTGGTGATGTATGCCGGCCGCGTGGTCGAAAAGGCATCGGTGAACGATCTGTTTGCCCAGCCGAAACATCCCTACACGTTGGGGTTATTGAATTCGTTGCCTCGATTTGATCAAGAGCAAAGTGACTTGCTGCAAGCGATCCCTGGCCAACCGCCGGACATGGCACGCGTCCCAGAGGGATGTTCCTTTCGTGCTCGCTGTCCCTACTCGATTGACAAATGTGCCACCATTGATCCGCCGCTTGCCCCGGCGGGCGAAGGCCGATTGGCGGCATGCATTGTCGATGTCGAAAATGCCACGCCTCGCGATTACGAGGTGACGCCATGAGCGAAAGTCCATTGCTTGATGTCCAGAATTTAAAGGTCCATTTTCCGTTTAGCCGCGGATCACTGTTCCGTCCTGAACGAGGCGTGATCCGCGCCGTTGACGACATCTCGTTCCAAATCAAAGAAGGCGAGACGCTGGGCTTGGTGGGGGAATCGGGGTGTGGCAAATCGACCACCGCGCGAGCGATTGTCGGGTTGGTGCCGCCCACCGCCGGGACGGTCCGATTGAACGGATCCGATATCACGGGACTTCGCGACCGTGAAATGCTGCCATTTCGCCGGCAAGTCCAAATGGTGTTTCAAGATCCGTTCGCCTCGCTGAACCCTCGCATGACCGTGGGCGGCATCATTGGCGAACCGCTGGTGGTGCACAACTTGGCCAAAGGCCGCGACCGCAAACTCGAAGTCATCCGGTTGATGGAATTGGTCGGGCTGAACCCGCGGTTTCTAAATCGCTATCCACATGAATTCAGTGGTGGACAACGGCAACGCATCGGAATCGCTCGCGCGCTAGCGGTCGAGCCCAAATTGATCCTCTGCGACGAACCGGTATCTGCTTTGGACGTTTCGATCCAGGCTCAGATCATTAATTTGTTGATGGAATTGCAACAGCGACTCGGGCTGTCGTATTTGTTCATCGCACACGACTTGAGCGTCGTACGGCACATCGCAACCCGCGTCGGGGTAATGTATTTGGGGCGGATGGTCGAACTGGCCGACGCGGCGGATCTTTACCAATCGCCCACGCATCCTTACACCGAGGCGTTGCTATCGGCGGTGCCGGTGCCGGATCCTGTTGTAGCAGCGACTCGCGACCGCATCGTACTCGAGGGCGAGGTCCCTTCGCCTGATCGCGAGTATCCGGGGTGTGCTTTTGTCGATCGATGTTGGATTGCCGAACAAAAGTGCCGTGAAATACGGCCGAATCTGGGTGATCAAGCCCACGCAGCCGCTTGCCACGTCCGCTGCCCCGAGACGTCGTAGCCAACAGGATTCTGCGGCTCGATCCCAGCATTCAGTCGCATTCTTGACGGAATTCCCGCATCCGGGGGTGCCGAAATCGCAGCCGCCGCGTACGCTTTCGGTATGGATGAACACGAAGAAACGCTCGACCAGTCGCCCAATGACCTGTTTTTAACGGCAGTGATCTTTGAATCGGCGCTCGGGCTGCTGGCACTTCTGCTGGGATGGGCTCTCGGTCCCGACCCGCGAGCGATGATCCCCGATGGCGGATTCGAAAATCTGCGAACGATCGGTTCGGGACTCGCCTATGGCTGCGCCGCAGCGGTGCCGATGTTGTTGGTCATCGCGTTGATTCGCAAAATACCCTGGGAACCCATTCGCGAACTCGAGCGGCTCAGTGATGACGGCATGATCCGCACGTTGCTGAGTCTGGGACGTGCCGAGTTGGTCGTGATCAGTCTTTGCGCCGGAGTAGGCGAAGAATTGCTGTTTCGCGGCTGGCTGCTGCCTTGGCTTGCTCATATCGGCGGCGCCGATGTGGCACCGAGCCCGGTGGAATGGGGCGCAGCACTCGTTGGATCGTCGATCGCATTTGGATTGGTCCATCCGATCACGCGGCTGTACGTCGTGCTAGCGGCAGCAATGGGATTGTACTTTGGTGCGTTGCTGCTTTGGACTGAGAATCTACTGATTCCGATCGCCGCTCACGCCGCCTACGACGCCGTCCAACTGCTAAGCCCCGGTTTCAAACGCAGCGATTCAGACGACGCCAACGAAGCCTAATGCTGGCGCCGCACCCTCCCAGTGCATCGACTCCATTCCCATGCGACGCCCCCGTTCCGTGCGCAGGCGCTCTCATCCGCCCTGGGCGGCTACCATGGAAAATATCTGCCCGCGAATCACGCGAATAAGCGCGAATGGTCGTTCGAAGGCGTTCACTTTTTATTCGCGCCGATTCGCGTGATTCGCGGGCCAAAAGACATGCTCACGATGACTTCTCAAGCTCAAGCTTTCCGTTGCGGCTTTAACCAGATTGCGTTGTGTCGCATGTATCCAAATCGGACACTCTCTGATGTTGATCCCGTTGATTAGAATTGCAGCCCGAGCGCGAAGGTGATCGCGTCCAACGAGATGGTGCTTGACGAATCGACTGGCCCGCCGACGTCAAACCACGCTTGACCTTCGTAGCCGACTCGGGCGAACCAGGATGAGTGTCGACCGAGCGATTGATTCCACTGTAAACCCATCGACATCTCCAGGGCCGTGATGACTTCGCGGTGTACCGCAGCATCCTCGAGTTCGGTGGTAAAGACGTTCTTCATCTCGTAGATCTTTTGTGTCGTCTCACTCATCAACAACGATCCGCGAAGTCTGCCGTACACCCCGAGTCGGCTGGCACCGATCCCGCGGCGCAGTTGCAGCGACATCGTAGGACCAGCCCCCTGCACATCCAAGTCGTTGCTGACCGCTTCCTGCAGCACACCGCCGGCATCGCGAACATCGCCTCGCATGTATTGCTTCATACTGGCAATTCGCACACCGCCACCGACGGTTCCCTGCAGTGAATTCCACCGGAACTGCTGAGTCGCCTCGAGATCGAGTGCTTGGAGTGTCAGCTCGTGGTTGGACGTTAGCGTTTCACCGACTTGGGCCTGAGCGTTTCGTGACAAGTTGCCTCCGGCGCCATAGACGTACACAAACACGGGGGTCGCGCCGGTGACTGCGGTGACCGCTTCGCTGTCGGCTTGCTCGTCAAAGCGAAAGTAGGTCGCCCGAAATCCGCCGCCACTCTTTCGCGATTGCCAACCGAGCCAAACACGCGGTGACAATTCGTAATCATAAGAGAACGGGACCAGCGTGTTGCCCACCGGCGGGTCAATGATCATCGCGACGTTCTGGTCAAAATGAGCCCGCATCCACATGAACTCGAATCCACCGAGCAGCGTTCCGCTGCGTGCCGGCGGAGCACAAGCGGTTGTCGCGGATGCGTGATTCGGCTGATACGCAGGACCGCAGTCAACGTCTACCTTGGGCGCACTGTAAACGGCCGAATCCAGTGGCGTGTGAGGCGTGTTGAACCAGTTCGGCGGTAAGCGGCGCCCGCCGATCGCAGCATCGCATGGTCTAGCTGAATCACATGAGCCCGCTGATTCGAGAGCATATCCAAGCCCAGAGGAAAGCATGTCGTGCTGGGCCGATACAACCGCCGGGCCTATTAACCCCGTCACGAGCAAAACGAGAATTATTCGCAGGGTGTGAGCACCGGCCGCATTTCGGTTTCTGTTGGTAATCATTCTTTGCAATCCATTGCGAAAGGTGTGTTACTCCTTTTCATCGGATCGACTTTCACAACAACACGAGATTGCGTGGCGGTGTAGGCGAAGCTTGGTTGACCACACTATCTTCACAGCAAGTGCACACCTCTGGTTGGGTAATGTGCGCGTAAGTGCACGTTTGAATTCCAATGGGGCGTCTTGCGATGCAAAAAACGCGTTGTTTTGGGGCTCAGACATGACAAAACGCTCCTGGGTAAGTGGCAATTCGAAAGATTCATTTGGCAATCACCCTTACCGAGTCAACAATGAACAATCGGTTACCTAAAATAGTTGTGTTCACCCAATAACTTTTTTGCGGAGTGGTTCTGCTGATCACCTTCACCCTCAAACCGAAGCCTCCCTACCGGTTGGATCTTGCCGTTTGGACGCTGCGTCGACGTCCCGAAAACATCATCGATGATTGGGATGGTGATGTTTATCGGCGGGTGCTCGTGGTGGCGGATCAAGCGATCATGGTCGAGGTTCGGCAACTTGGCCGCCGCGAAACACCGCGGTTGTACGTTACCGCCCATACCGACCATCCGTTCCCGGGGCTACAGAAACAGTTGACGACGACGCTCACGCGGTTGCTTGGCATCGACATCGGTTTGACGGGCTTTTATCAATTGGCTGCCAATCACCCGCAACTGCAAAAGCTAGCCAAACCGTTCGTCGGTATGAAACCGCCTCGCTATGCGTCGCTGTTTGAATGTCTGTGCAATGCGATCGCGTGCCAACAAGTTTCCTTGGCCTCAGGGATCCAGCTACTTAATCGTTTTGCCGAGCACTACGGCCGATCGTTCGACACGTCGCCGTATCGCCGATTTGCGTTCCCGGACGCAGCGACACTTGACACGGTGGAGGTCGAAGATTTGCGGCAAATTGGATTTAGTCGACAAAAGGCGACCGCGCTACTGAACCTTGCCGCAGTCGCTCGCAGTGGCAAACTCGAGTACACGCAATTCGAAGAGCTGTCCGACGAGGATTGTGTCGCGGCGCTATGCCAATTTCGCGGGATCGGACGTTGGTCGGCCGAGTACGCGATGCTGCGTGGTCTGGGCCGACTGCACGTCTTTCCCGGCGATGACGTCGGCGGACGCAACAATTTGCAAGCTTGGTTAGATCTGACGGAGACACTTGATTATGACGGGGTTGCCAACCTGCTTCAGCGTTGGCAGCGTTTCGGAGGACTAATCTATTTCCACCTGCTGCTCAACAAGCTTGCGGCAAAACCGCCAGGAGGATTTGATGTCGAAACAAAGACCGACGATTAAGCTCGCTCGTGCCTATGATCCGCCTAAATCCAGTACAGGTCATCATGTGTTGCTGTACGCCGCCAAAGACGAGGAACATAACAATGCGGTCGTGTTAAAAGAGTTTCTCGAGCACACGAGGTAATAAGCCAGCAACGATGCGTGCTATTTCTTGGCGAGCATCAGAGTGACCAATAGCGACGAATTTTCCAGTGCCTCGACCGCATGGGGCTCGGCGGCGGATAAAAACAGCATTTTGCCTGCGGTCAATTCGTTCGTTTGGCCCATCGCCGTAAAGGTCACGCGGCCTTCGATGCACTGGACAGCGATTTCTCCCGGCGCTTTGTGCTCGGGGATCACCTTGCCCGCTGGCAAATTCAATCGCAACACCTCAAACGTTTCGGTCTTCAATAGCGTCGATGTTTTCGTGTCGGCAATGGCGTCGCCCAATGGACCGACATCAAACACTTCACCAGGTTTCGCGTGTTGGATTGCCATTTTGGTTTCTCGAGTATGGGTATGATGTCAGTAATAAGCAGGACTGGAATGAATTCGCCATCACCTTCGCGTCTAAGCGGATTGGCAACGCTATCGCGACTTGACTCGGCCTACGAAGCCTATCCCACTTTTGCTATGGGTTGTTGCAGATCTTCTTTGGGGCCAAAGAATTCATAGCGGACGCGAGTTTCATCGACGCCGAGTTCTTGCAAACAGGCGTGGACACTTTGCATGAACGGCTTGGGGCCACAGAAGTAAAAATCGGCGTCTTGGTAGGGTGTCCACTCTCGTAACAACTCGGTCGTAACGAATCCGACACCATCACAGCGGTTGTTTTCTAAGTCTCCTTCGAGCGGAGCGTCATAGAGCACACGTGTATGCATGTTGGGACTGAGTGACGCCAGATTGCCGATTTCATCAGCAAATGCATGCACCCGACTGTTACGTGCGGCTTGCAGAAAATAGATCGATGCTTCGGGATTGGCGTGCACAATGGACTTGGCCATCGACAACAGCGGCGTGACTCCGATTCCGCCCGCCAACAACACCACAGGACGTCCCGTCGTGGTCGATTCGGGATCGATGGTGAACTCGCCGCACGGAGGTCCCAATTTGACGACATGACCAGGTTCGATTTCATCGTGCAGATGATTCGAAATCAACCCGTGGGGAGCATCGGGCGAAAGAGATTGTTCTCGCTTGACACTGATGCGGAAATGCTCGACTCCCGGACGCTCCGACAAACTGTAATTGCGAGGCGACGTCGGCGTGGTGGGGTGGTCGATGTGGACGGTGATATATTGGCCCGGACGAAACGGTGGCAGCGGCCCTTGGTCCTCTGGACGCAAATAAAACGACGTTACCTCATCACTTTCGGGAACCTTGCGATCGACCACGAAACTGCGGTAGCCGTTCCAACCACCGGGTGCAGATTCTTGCTCGTCGTAGATCGCCCCTTCGCGACCAATGAAGATGTCCGCCAAAAATTGATACGCCTCGGCCACCGCGCCGACGATCTCGTCGGTTGCCGCGTCGCCCATCACGTCTTGGATCGCTCCGAGCAAATGCTCACCCACAATCGGATAATGCTCGGGCTTGATTCCCAGCGAGCAATGTTTTTGAGCGATCAACTCAACCGCCGGCATCAGCACTGCGGGATTGTCGATATGAGAAAAATAGGCACAGATCGCTCCAGCCAACGCTTTTTGCTGGCCGCCGGAATGTTGATGAGCTTGGTTAAAAAAAGCTTTCACCTCAGGATTCCCCTCAAACATCCGCATGTAGAAGCGGCGAGTGATGGTTTCCGCATTGGCGGCGACCAAAGGGGTAATCGCTTTCACAATTTGAACTGTTTTTTCACTCAACATGGGCGTGGCTTCCTAACGCGACAGGGTGGGAAGGTTGCCGGTATCCGGCGGAGGGTCTAAAGTTGCTACATACACAAAAAGGTACAGGATAAATCATGCACGTCAAGGTGTAGATTTTGGCGGTCGCTATTTTCGGTGTGAGGCAGGGGAAAATGTCCATCCTGCCACTGTTGGACGGCAGCGGTGGCTGGTTTATGCTTTTGCTCTAAAATGTGGCCCACCCTGCCTGCCCCCAACTCACTGACACGTCCTCGATTCAAGGTCACTTCATGCTTTCGAAAACAGCGGAATACGCTCTGCGAGCGGTGACATGTCTGGGCACTCGGACGGGGCAACCTTCCTCGGCCGACATTTTGGCGGAACAGACCAAGGTGCCTCGCCGCTATCTCAATCGTGTACTGCAAGACCTAGCAGCAGCCGGATTGGTCCGCTCACGCAGCGGCCCCGGCGGCGGCTATGAATTAGCGAAGGAACCTGCGGAGATTACGATCTTGGACGTGGTCAATGCGGTCGCTCCGCTTGAACGAATCAACACCTGCCCATTGGGGTTAAAATCGCACACGTCGCTTTGTCCACTGCATGCCGAACTGGATCGTGCCTATGAAGCGACTCAGGCGGCATTTGCCGGCGTCACGATGCAACAATTGCTTGAATCCACGAACCCAATCATCCCGCTGCGCGAAGTATCTTGATCGTTGGGCACTGCGAACGCTTGCCGATGCGGATCACGCGGTACAATTCGACGTACAGCAGCATGTCGGCGACTTGAACACGATCCGGTCCGTCGCCCCCTTTTGACCTGCCAGCGGATTGATCTTGCGCCCCGGAGCCTGATGATGCGAAAACCAACTGACGACGATTCCGAAAAGATGATGCGGAATTTCAAGCTGATCGTGTTCTTAACCGTGGTCATCCCGATCGTTGCGTTGACGCTCTTCTTGGAAATGCGATTTGAAGCGATTGAGGACGAGATCCAATTTCTCGAACCGGGAACTCGTGATGCCGCAAGAACCGATCTCGACGCATTACCGTGGCATCCGGTCCAAGGGCAAACGCTGTATGCCCCAGCTTATTCACACATTTATCATCAAAGTGGTGAACCTCGGCTGTTGACCGTGACGCTATCGGCGCGAAATACCGATCGCGATAATGACATCGTGCTGACATCGGTACGATACTATGACACCAGCGGGAAAGAGCGTCGTTCGCTGGTTGAAAAGCCACTTCGGCTCGGGCCGCTGGCGTCGACCGAGTTTGTGATCGAGCAAAAAGACAAAAGTGGTGGCAGCGGCGCAAGCTTTATCGTCGAGTGGAAATCAGGAAAACCGGTCAATGTGCCGATGGTTGAAACGGTCATGATCGACACCAGCAACACGCAAGGCATCTCGTTCGTCCGATCGGCAACCGTGTTAGAGGAAACGAAGGCCCGCGTCGAGATGGCCCGAGACGAGTCGGCACCAACCGACACGACGCCGAGCGACGAAAGTGTGAGCGAACAGAACAATTAGCGCCCAAACCAATTAGCGAACGGCCCCCCTTTTAGCCCCATGTTTCTGAACGGAAACGAACACTCCCTTCCCCACCTTCCTTGATGCCGCGAGCTCTCTTTGTCTCGGCATTCCCACCTAAGGAGAACGCAATGCGACATCGATGCTTACTGGCCCTTGTAACGGCGTTATCGTTTACGACCCTCCATTCGCTACCTGCGGAGGAAATGGCCGCGGATGCGAAGAACGGAGTCGCCAACGTTGGCGACTCCGGCGCAGCGTCCGATGTGCTGCCCCCGCCCACGAGCGTCATCGAAGCCCGTTCGCGTGCTCGATTGTTGCACGAGACAATTCACGGCACGCTGCAAGTGGTTCATCGTGATTTCTTCGATGAAGATGATGCACATGCGATTCCATCGGCGTCACTCGAGGATGTGTTTCATGAATTGGCGACTCACTACAACATCGAACTGCAGTGGTTGATCATCGACACCGATGTGGTGAACGTGGATCACCAGGCAGAAGACGAATTCGAGAAGTCTGCGGTCAAAGCCATTGCAAAAAAGCAAGCTTATTATGAAGCGGTCGAAGCAGACCGCTACCGTTTCGCGGGTGCGATCCGACTTGCCTCGCAATGTCTAAAATGCCATGTCAAACATCGCACCAGCACCGAGGACCGCACGGCAGGTCTGTTGATTGCGATGCCAATTCGTCTCACGAATCCAGCACTTCTGAACGAGACAAACTAGTGTCAACGATCGTCTCTATCAACGTGGGTCGGCCACAAACGCTTGGAACCGAGAAACCCTGGGTGTCGGGATTCTTGAAAAAATCGGTCAGCGATCCGCTGTGGTTGCGATCAACGAATTTAGAGGGAGACGGTCAAGCCGATTTGGAACATCATGGCGGTCCGCACAAAGCGGTGTGTGTCTATCCGGCTGATCATTACCCCGAATGGCAAACAACGCTGCAAATCCCTGATTTGACTTGGGGCAGTTTTGGCGAGAATTTTACGATCGCCGACCTTACCGAGTCGGACGTTTGCATTGGAGACGTGTGGTCGGTCGGCCCCGCCACCGTCGAGGTATCGCAGCCACGCCAACCGTGCTGGAAGCTCGCGCGACGCTGGGACATCAAAACGTTGGCCTTGCAAGTCCAACAAACCGGTCGCACCGGATGGTATTTCCGAGTTCTTGTCGAAGGCATTGTCCAGCAGGGAATGAAGATCACGTTGGTCGAGCGCCCCGAACCGCAATGGACCGTCGCGGAGGCCAATCGGATCATGCACCACGACAAGCACGATCGGGATGCTGCCGCCCGGCTTGCCGCCGTCTCCACGTTGTCACCAAGCTGGAAAACAACGCTACAAAACCGTATCGAAAAGAATATCCAGCCGGACGAACAGAAACGACTCGGCGGCCACGAGGAAACGTAGAGCCGTCCGGTTGAGGCGAGTACAACGTTCAGTTTAGACCGGGCGGGCCCCGCGCCGCACCGCTATAAACGCCACCCGTTTAGTGCCAAAGTAGATGGCATTGGGGGCAAGCCCGGCGGAAGCGATGGGAGCCAAACGTTCAGCACTTATAAATCGCAGGTGCCCCGATATCCGCAGGGCAGGGCAATGGTCGTTGCGGCGAGAGCAGGGAGAGCATCGGGAATGGAGATATCAGCCGACGTCGGAGACGTCGGGCGACATTGGGGCGATTAAAATTGCTTATTGGCGACCGATTACTTGATGTAAACGTGCCAGCACCGCTTGGGGACTAAGCCCGTGGTGGTGACAAACATATTGCAGTGATTTGCCAGCGCAGCTTGTATCGAGCCCGAGCTCCTGAAATACGCCGGTGGTCTCGGGGTGCTCGATGATCCACTCGGGGATACTTGTCATCAGATCACACTGCATGCTTGCCATTATAGCTGTTGTTGCCCAGGCGAATGCTACAAACCATACGCCGCTTTTTCTAAGACCGCAGCCAGATAGGGTGCCGTGGCGCCTCGTTGCGATTCGGCAATCCACTCTGGAGGCCCCTCGGCGACAATTTCGCCTCCTCCGGCTCCACCGCTTGGTCCAACGTCGATGATCCAATCGCATGCGGCCAACAAGTCGAATTGATGCTCGATCACGATCACCGTGTTGCCCGCATCAACCAAACGCTGCAACACTTGCACCAATCGTTCGATGTCTTGGAAATGCAGCCCCGTCGTT
>NZ_ANOG01000471.1 GCF_000346295.1 Rhodopirellula maiorica SM1
CGCAACCATCGGGATTTCCGCGTTTGCGATCGAACAGCTCAACGACCTCGTCTATATGGACCTGCCGGAAGTCGGAAAAGCGGTCACGGCGGGCGAAGAATTTGGTGAAGTCGAGTCGGTAAAAGCGGTCAGCCCGTTGTACTGCCCGATTACCGGCGAAGTCGTCGAAGTCCATAGCGAGTTGCCCGATAACTTAGATCAACTCAATGACGATCCGTACGACTTCGGCTGGGTGATCAAAGTCAAAGTCAGCGATGACTCGAATCTTTCGTCGTTGATGGATGCGGCCGCTTACAAAAAGCAGTGCGCCGAATCAGGTTAATACTTCGCACGCGAGCTGTTGATTTACTCGAAACCGGATAAGTGAACGCGTTGCAAGCGAGATTGATCGAATTGGCCGCCGCAGGGCCAGCAGAGAACATGGCGATCGACCAGGCCCTGTTGGAGTCGGTCGACCGTGATGCGGTGCCGACGCTCCGTTTCTACACTTGGTCCGAACCGACCGTTTCGCTCGGCTATTTTCAAAAAGCAAGTGATCGGTTGGCTCATTCGCCCAGTGCGAATTGCGCCTTCGTTCGTCGTGGGACCGGTGGCGGCGCGATCGTACATCACCACGAACTGACGTACAGCTTCGTGTGGCCGCTTGAAAATGTTCCTGCGGGAGCAAAATCGGATCTCTACCAGCGAATCCATCAAGCCATTCTTGAGTCGCTCGGGCGGTTCGGCGTCTCGGCGTCGCGTTACGCCGATTTGGGATCACAGGCGGTCCAAACGGCGGCGTCGGACGAGAATCGCTGTGATCCGTTCCTCTGTTTTCAGCGACGCACGGACGAAGACTTGGTCGTGGCGGGCTATAAGGTGTGCGGAAGTGCGCAGCGGACTAGTCGCAAGGCGGTTTTACAGCACGGCAGCATCCTGATGGACGTTAGTCCTCACTCCCCCGAATTACCGGGGGTGGTGAATCTGACCCCTCGGTCGATTGCAGCGCCGGAGCTGGCGGAGGTGCTCGCGTCGAACATGGCCGAGGCGTTTGGTATGAAATTTGTTAAGTTTGAATTAGATGAGACGCTGACGCGGCGTTCAAAACAGATCCAAACGACCCGATTTGGTCACTCCGATTGGAACGAAAAGCGTTAAAAACGAGCCAAAGATACGAGGCTTGGAGGTGCGGGCGTTTGCACCAGAAGGGTGGCTGTGTCCCCAGCAGAGCGGTCGATTCGGTTCCATTGTCGGAAGTGCCGTTAAGGCGTCTGGACTTGCTTTAAATTAAAAATAAAGGCATCATCCTTTCCTTGCGACCGTTTAGAATCGAGGTTGTGGTGGTAAATCGACGATAATGTACATTGGTTCTCTATCGTATATGCAGTGTTAGCTCACCGTTGAAGGAACTCTAGACGGGGGGTAGGTCGCTGCGGAGGACGAGAGGATCGAAGACGAGGATGTGGGAATAAGGGGGCGCCGGTTAAAACGGTCGCCGCCGAAACGTTCGGGGCAAATAGGCTAATCAGGTGCTTTTTGAAGTCCATGTTCGTGCGTCGATGCACTATTGTGGTAGAGAGTTTGCGGATAGGGATGTTGGAAAAAACGATTGGGGTTCCTTTCGCAACCCAGTTGTTATTAGGCGGAAGCGAAAATGATTCTTGGCGAACGAGCGTCCAAGAGTATTTTGTGGCCGAGTGAGGTGGGGTGATTGTTCTCGCGTTGCGGACGTCAGCCATCAATTGAGAGGTGCTTCATGAAAGTTATGTTGAAAGTTCTGACGGGAAGTCACGCGGGCAAGGAGATTGCCGTTGCCAGCGAGAAATTTCTAATTGGACGAAGCGATTCATGTTCGCTGCGTCCCAAGAGCGAATCGGTCAGCCGCAAGCATTGCATTATTGTCTTGAAAGATGGTCGCGTTCTTGTCCAGGACTTGAAGAGTCGCAACGGCACCTTGGTCAACGGAAAACGGTTGCCCACCGATATGGCGAAAGTGCTCAAGCCAGGCGACAAGCTGACGATCGGCAAATTGGAATTCGAGGTGCTGATCGAGCATGGTTTGCAGGCCGCCAAGAAGCCGCAAGTCGCGAACGTCGAAGATGCGGCCGCACGTGTGGTTCAAGCCGGATCGGGTGACAGCAAGTTCGAAGAGGTGGACGTTAATTCATGGTTGGACGAAGCGGACCAGATCGATCGCGTTCGCAAAATTTCGGATCCCGAAACACGGCAGTTGCGGCTTGATCATCCCGCCGAAGCGAAAAGCGAAACCGATTCCGATAGTACCGAGCTGTCGGTCAACGAAGAGGACTCGTCAACGCGGAAACGCAAGATTCCTGATAAGCAGAAACCGATGAAGCTGCCTGAGGGAATGAAGAAGAACATGAAAGAGAATTCACGCGACGCAGCCGACGATGCACTGAAACGATTCTTTAGCGGTCGCTAGGAAAATGGCATGGAAGAATCGACTGCGTTTCTAATCGAACGTCACCGCCAAAACGATCCTGCCGCGTTCGAAAAGCTGGTCGGACGCTACCATTCGCTTGTTTTTGGCGTCTGTATGCGGTTCATGCGTCACCGCCAAGACGCCGAGGACATGACTCAGGAGACGTTTTCTCGATTGGCGCGGTATCTGTCACGCTGGGATTCCAAACGACCAATTGAACCGTGGTTGGTCACGATCGCTGGGAATCGTTGTCGAACCGTTTTGTCGCGGCATCGACACGAAGTCGCCACCGGCGTTCCGGTCGAACCGGCGGCTGATCGCGTACAAGAGAAAATTGCCGCTGATTCGCTGCGCGAGGAAGTTCGCTTGGCTCTGGCCTCGCAACCGGAAAACCATCGGCGTGCATTTGAGTTGTTTCACGAACAATCGATGAACTACGCCGAGATCGCCAGCCAGCTGGATTGTCCGCTGGGCACCGCGAAAACGTGGGTTCATCGGGCTCGTGTGGCCATCATGGACCAATTGCTTCAACGCGAAGTTGTGGTCGCTTCCAAGAGTGTCGTTGCCGCCGAGGTGAAGCGATG
>NZ_ANOG01000472.1 GCF_000346295.1 Rhodopirellula maiorica SM1
CTGCCCGCGAACGACCCTATTCGTAAACGCATGCTAGCCAATCGCACAGTTGCTGCATGTATCGCGTGTCATCCGGCAGCGTCGGAGGGCTTGGGGAAATGGACCAGTCCTCCGCTAGTAGGCCAGGGGCGGACCTTCACAAAATTTTCGCACCGGCCGCACATGAACATCGCCGGGCTGACCGACTGTGTGCATTGCCACCGCGTCCGCGAAAGTGGAGCACACGATTTTGAACCGCTTGGGCTTCAGACGTGTGTGACGTGCCATACCGCTCACGGTGCGGGCGAATCTTGCACCAAGTGCCACCGCTACCACGTCGATTCGTTTTAAGCAGCTAGTCGTACGACGGATTTCCTAGTCCGTCGAATACACCAGTGACGGACGAGGTAGTCCATCAGCCACCTGCTGCCACAGGAAACCACAGGCTGGCAGCCTGTGCTACGCAGGATAAAACTCGTTGATCGGACCACCATGGTCAGCGATGTCGGTTTCGGCCAGGAACAATTGTCCGGCGTTCGGACACTTGGCCTTGGCTTCAGGTGCCATGTTCTCCACCGCGGTCGTGATCACCAATTGGATTTTGCCTTCGTGCCGCACCAATGCGGGGCAAGTGTTTTGCGGCGATCCTGGGGTTCGCCACTCACAAACGAGATCACCCGAGGCAATGTCGTACATGCGGGTCGATCCAAAATCAGCCACCTCGGGCATGAACATCGACACGATCACGTGTTTGCCATCGGGCGTCAGGATTGCTCCGTCAGGCACGGCCGGGTCGCTGGTCAAATCAATCACGACCGTCGGATCGCCGAGCGTTCCGGCGTCAATGTCCAAAGCGTAGCGGACGATTTGCCGAGTCGGTGAATCGATGTCATACAGATCGAGCGTCCCGTCCTCACGTTTGACAATCGATTTTCCGTTGCTGCAAATCTGGTCGTCGCGCAACCGAATTAATTTCGAGTCGCGGCCGCGATACAAATATAGCCCTGCTTTTTTCGTGGCAAACTCGAGATCTTTTGTTCCGAAGACGAGGTTGTTCTCGAAAAACGTACCGTCATTGATGATCGTGTTCGACACGTCGCCATCGATCCCCTCTTGAAACACGTCGAACGTGCCCTTCGCGGTGTCAAAGAAACCGAGCGAACGTTCGCAACCGACAATGAATCGGTTTTCGGTCGTGCAAGGAAATGCAAACCCAGGGCGTCCCGGCAAATCGAATGATTGGTTCGTTTGGCTCGCTAAGTCGTAGAGATTCAGCGATCCCTGTTTCGCGTCCGCACCATGTTGAATTCCCACCCAAGAAAATTGGCCATCACGCAGCGCGAACGGGCCTTCGGGCAAAAATCTCAGCGCATCGGTCGTTGGGACGCTCAGTGCGGTAGCTTGGTGGATTTCAGACATGGTGAATGAATCGGGGGTTCAGTGGATGTTGGTTTCTGGCACCGTTCGGGCCGCGACCCGGACGCTTGCATAGTGTGCCATTTTCTTATGGGCTGAGAAACCAGGCCGATTCGCGATGATTGCGACATCCACTATGATGCCTGAGTCGAAGACAAGACTTATTCCATCATTTCATCCTGGGACAAATTGCGGCCAGGATACTGTATCGATTCGGGGAAGATTGACGATGTCATTGAGTATCATGCGGCGATTTACGTTCTGTGCGGGCCACCGTTTGGTCGGTCACGAAGGTAAATGCCAAAATCTGCATGGACACAACTATCTAGTCGAGATCTATGTGACCGGTCGCGAGCAGGATTCGGTCGGCCGCATCCTCGATTTCAAAATGCTCAAAGAGCGGTGTAAGGGATGGTTGGACGAAAATTGGGATCATTCGTTTATTTTGTGGGACCAAGACGAAAACGGGCTCGCCGCAATTCGCTCGTCCGAACCGCATCGCATTTATGAGCTGGCGTCCAACCCGACAGCCGAAAACATGGCCCTGCATCTACTGAACGAGGTCTGCCCAAAAATTCTCGAAGGCACCGGCGCTTCGGCTTTCAAGGTCCGGTTGTGGGAAAGCGAAGAGACCTGTGCCGAAGTGGAATTGGACGCGTAGCCCCGTACCGGCATTTCGGCGATGTGGGACGGATGCTCATCGGGCCAGTGGTGTGGTGGGCCATTGCATGGCGATCGGACAATATGGTCGGTAATCGCGCGGGCCACGTAGGCCGGATCAAGTCGCGA
>NZ_ANOG01000473.1 GCF_000346295.1 Rhodopirellula maiorica SM1
ACTTGGCTGAGTGTCCATCGAGCAACATGGCAACCGCATCGCGTTTGAATTCGTCTGTATAGGTACGTCGTTCAGGCTTAGCTGAAGGCTTGGTCTTTCGCGGCATCGGAGGTTCCTTGAGTTCCTTTCAGTTTAAGGACTCGCGTGGCCCCCAAAACCCAGGCCACCTCACCCATTCTAATTAGGTGTATAGGAGCAAGCGATTCAGGGACGGACCTTCTCTCTCCTGACTGGTCTGCGACATGCTTCATTTTCCCAGCGTCTCCACCGCGCGCACTCGGCAGATCGTTCGCGAAATATCTCATGCTTCCAAGCCGCGGGAACGTTTCTTCGTGATGTTGATCGTTGCGTCGATGATCGCGTCCTTTGGGTTAATTGCCAACAGCACTGCGGTCATCATCGGCGCGATGCTTGTGTCGCCTCTGATGACACCGATCTTCGGCATTGCATTGGGGATGCTGCGAGGCAGTCCTCGGTTGTTGTTGACGGCCCTATCGTGCGAAGCATTAGGCGTGGTACTTGCCGTCGCATCGGCCTACCTCGTCGGACTGCCGCAGATTTCGCTTGTCGAGGCCACACCGGAGATGCTGCCCGCACTCCACCCCAACCTGCTTGATTTACTCGTCGCTGTGTTTGCTGGTTTTGCGGGGGCCTATGCGTTGCTGGACGAACGGGTCAGTCCGGCGCTACCGGGTGTCGCGATCGCGACTGCGATCGTGCCGCCACTGTCGACATGTGGGCTGTGCCTATCACTCGGAGCATGGGCGGCAGCAAGTGGAGCGATGCTCTTGTTTCTGGCGAACTTTGTGGCGATCTTGGTCGTCGCTCTACTGACTTTTTGGGTAGGCGGACTTGTGCCGTCACGACCGCAATCCACAAGACAGATGATGCTGCATTTTGGTCCGACCGCAGTTGCATTTATTGTGATCACGGTGGTCCTGACCAATGCACTGTTACGGATTAATCGTGCGAGGACGGTCGAACGAGGCATTTATTTCACGCTGACTCAGAGACTCGCCGATATCCACGGTGCCGATTTGGAGGCGGTAAACCATAAGCTGGATCGCGATGGAGTCGAGGTCCTGGCAACGGTACGCTCTCACGATACGATTTCGCCAGTGTGGGTCTCGGCGATGCAAGCCGCTCTCCAGGATTCGCTAAGTTTGCCGGTGGAATTAGTGGTCCGCACCATTCGTTCACAAGACGTCTCGCCGGTAGGCACGTCGCTGCAAGTGGTGCGTCCCAATCTGGATGGACAGTTCTTAGTTCCAGCGCCGGAGAGTTTCGCTGGCAAGGAAGCATTCGCTTCGCAGGTATTGCGTGAGATCTTTGAAAGGGAACCAGGAGTCGAACTGACGCGACTCGAATACGGCCGATCCTCACTAAACGAAAGTGTCGTTGTAGCGTACGTCGACGCGCTGCGGCGACTCAGACCAAACGAAATAAAAAGTATCGAGCAACAACTACAGACCCGATTCGACGACCCGAGTCTCCGCTTTTTCGCGCGAGTTAATTCAACCGCGTTGCAAGACAGTGAAGGAGTGGTGCGGGTCGAGTGGAGCAATGTCAGTGAGGCGGGGCCAGAGGAAATCATCCGCCTTCCCGACCTCCGAGCCACCATTCAGGCGACCGTCGAAAAGACGCTCGACGTCATCGCAATTCATACGCATTTCAACTGTCGTGATGGTCATTGGCAGGCTCTCGTCGAAGTGATCGGCGCCCGCGAGATCAGAAACGAAGACTTTGCGATGGTTCAGCAAGCGTTACCAGAATCTTGCCCCGAGGATCTGGAGATCTTGATTTGGCTGAGGCACGACTATGTCGTTACCCAGGGTGGTTTGACCACCTACGACCGCATCACCGATCCCTACATTCAAGAGCAATCAAGACGTTTCCGGGAATGGTTCCAAACCGAAACCATTCCTTCTGCCAACCCGCAGTTGGTGGTGGGCACCGACAACCAATAAGAGCCTATGTGAACAAACCACCCCCCTTTTTTTTGGGGATGCAACATTCGCTCAGTAACGTGTCTCAACAAAACGCCGACCCGCCAGCGATGCTGCGTCGTCGTATTCTCCTTGCTTGGATCGCTTGGGAAGTTTGATCTCGTCGCGTGGAACGTCTTGATAAGGAATCAGTTTCAGCAGGTGTGCGATGCAGTTCAGCCGCGCGCGGCGTTTGTCGTCCGATGGCAGGATGTACCACGGTGCGTGCTCGGTATCGGTGGCGGCGAGCATCATGTCGCGAGCCTTGGAGTACTGGTACCACTTGCTCCGTGACGGCAAATCCATCGCGCTGAGCTTCCATTGTCGCAAGGGGTCGCTGAGCCGAGCCTCGAACCGACGTTTCTGCTCTTCGTCGCCGACCTCTAGCCAGAATTTGATCAACTGGATGCCACCGTCGGTGATGTATTTTTCGACCTCCGGACAAAGTTCTAGAAATCGCTGGTGCTGTTTCGGTGTGCAAAATCCCATCACCGGTTCGACACCAGCGCGGTTGTACCAACTGCGGTCGAAGATCACGACCTCACCCGCGGCAGGAAAGTGGGCTATATAACGCTGGATGTACATTTGCGATTTTTCGCGGTCCGACGGCGCGGGCAGCGCGACGGTGCGAAACACGCGAGGACTGACGCGTTCAGTCAGCGCACGAATCGTGCCGCCTTTGCCGGCAGCATCGCGACCTTCGAAGATGACGATCACTCGCAAGCCCTTGTGCTTGACCCATTCCTGCAGTTTGCAGACTTCCGCATGCAGCTTCCGCAGTTCTTTCTCGTAGTCTTTCCGCTTCATCTTAGGCGGTGTTGTTCCATGTTTTGACTTCGACATGTCGCTCTCTCATCGAGTGTTTGAACGCTGGCTTTCACCACTAACTTGTTTATGTCCTGCGGCCTCAGTGGTGGTTCGTTTTGTACGACGGCTCTTCCGAGCCGTCGAAGCCGCCGGAAAGGATTTCTCGACGGCCCGGAAGGGCCGTCCTACTTTTTCATGTACGACGGCCTTTCCGGGTCGTTGCCGGTACTTTCACTGCCGCCCTACTCGTATAGCACTGATTCATGGCAACCGGCCTCAAGTGACTGGGCAGGGTTCGGCATCCCAGATTTCTGCAGCGTATTCGGCAATCGTGCGGTCGCTGGAGAATCGTCCAGAACAAGCCACATTGATGATCGCCTTCCGCGCCCAAGCGTCGGGATCGGCGTACAACTCGCCGAGTTTCTGCTGAGCCTCGGCGTACGATGTCAGGTCGGCCAGGTGCATGAAGTAGTCTCCGCGATCCATAAGCGACTCGCGGATCGGCGTAAAGATTCCCGGTTCGTCACGGCTGAAGTGATCGTTAAAGATCAGATCGAGTGCGGCGCGGGTTTCCGGATCGTTGTCATAGTGCCAGCGTGGGTTGTAATAGCTGCGACTCTCTGCCACTTGTTCGGCAGTCAATCCAAACAGAAAGAAGTTTTCTTCGCCTGCCTCCTCGGCCATCTCGATCGTGGCCCCATCGCGCGTGCCAATGGTCAACGCTCCGTTCATCATGAATTTCATGTTACCCGTACCGCTGGCTTCATATCCCGCCGTAGAAATTTGTTCGGAAACATCACTGGCGGGAATCAACCGCTCGGCCACCGAGACGTTGTAGTTCGGTACGAACGCGACCTTGATGCGGCCCGCAGTGGCCGGGTCTTCGTCGATCACCCTGCCGACGTTGTTGATCAGCTTGACAATCAGCTTAGCCAGCCGATACGCCGGAGCGGCCTTACCGGCGAAGAAAAACGTTCGTGGCGGGATCGCTAGCGATAGATTCTCACGCAACCGATTGTAGAGCACGATCACGTGCAGGATGTTCAGCAATTGGCGTTTGTATTCGTGAATCCGCTTGATTTGACTATCGAAGATCGTTTCCGGATTCACTTGCTGTCCGGCGGTCGATTCGAGCCAGCTGGCGAACCGCTTCTTTGCCGTCTGCTTGGTTTCGAGAAATCGCTGGCGAAACGTGGCATCTTCGGCCAGCGGCATCAGATGACGAAGTTCACTCAGATCGGCAATCCAGCGGTCACCGATCGATTCGGTAATTAGACTTGCAAAATCGCGATTGGCCGCCAATAGCCAGCGACGTGGCGTCACGCCGTTGGTCTTGTTGTTGAACCGTTCGGGGAACATTTCGGCAAATTCCGACACCACGCGTGTTCGCAACAAATCAGAATGAATCTTTGCGACGCCGTTGGTGCTGTGCGTGCCCACGATCGCGAGGTTGGCCATGCGTATCTGTTGCTCCCCGCCTTCCTCGACCAGACTCAATCGCGACGCGCGTTGGTCATCATCGGGATAACGCTGCTGGACGTCCGCCAGGAATCGGCGATTGATCTCATGGATGATTTCCAGCGACCGCGGACACACCAATTCAAAGAACCGGACCGGCCATTTCTCCAGTGCCTCGGGCAACAATGTGTGATTGGTATAGGCCAAGGTTCGCACGGTCAGATCCCAAGTCTCGTCCCAACCAAGCTCTGCGTCGTCTAGTAAGATCCGCATCAACTCTGCCACCGCCATCGCCGGATGGGTGTCGTTCAGTTGGATAGCGACCTTCTGGGGTAACAGTTGCCAATCGTCGTTGGTGCGCTGGAAGCGTGCCACGATGTCCGCCAACGAACAACAAACCAAAAAGTACTCTTGAACGAACCGTAACGCCTGGCCAGCGCGGGTCGAGTCGTCGGGGTACAGGACACGCGTTACCGTCTCGGCAAGGATGCGATCGACAATCGCTCCCACGAAATCACCGGAACTAAACTCGCCAAAATCGAAATGGTCCGGCGTGGCAGCACCCCACAGCCGCAGCGTGTTGATCGTCTGGCCGCCATACCCAACGACCGGCCGGTCATAGGGAACGCCCAATAGGTGCGTCCCAAGACCAGGCTTGGCTTGTAACACTCCATCATGTAATTCGAATTGGCAGCCCACTGGGATCTGCACGGTCTGGCGTGGCTGAGCCACTTCCCACGGATCGGGCTGTGCAAGCCAATGGTCGGGCTGCTCGATTTGAAATCCGTTTTCAATCACTTGACGAAAGATTCCATATTCATATCGCAAACCGTATCCCATGGCTGGGATTTGCAGCGTGGCCAACGATTCAATGAAACAAGCTGCCAGCCTGCCCAAACCGCCATTTCCCAGCCCGGCATCGGGTTCGGTTTCGACGACCTCCGTCCAATCCTGATGGGGATCGGCTTGCAATTCTTCACGGACATAATCTTCAACCCCAAGGTTGATGATATTGTTGGTCAATGTACGTCCGATCAGGAACTCCATCGACAAATAGTAGACTCGCTTCGGATTCTCTTTGTCGTGAGTTTGTTGCGTATGCAACCACCGCTCCGTAAGCAGATCTCGCAGCGAGCGGGCCACCGCTTCAAACCGTTCACGCTGGCTGGCTGCTTCAGGCAACACGACATGATCCATCAGCAGATGTTTCTGGTAACGCTCGTATCCCGCTTTATCGGAGAACCGGACTGTTTTGCGTTCGTGTTGTTTCAACGCTTGATTTACAACTGTCTTCGTCATGACAAAACCTTTAGTGGAGTAGAGAACCTATCCGATAACCAAGTTGACGATGTACGACAGCCCTTCTGGGACGTAAAAGCGTACGACGGCCCTTCCGGGCCGTCGAAAATTAGCTTCCACGCGTACGACGGCCCTTACGGGCCGTCGCAAATCACTACCTTGACGGCCCAGAAGGGCCGTCGTACGTAAGAGGGCCGTCGTACGTAGGTTTTTGGATAGGCAATCGGAGATTGCTGGGGAGACAAATGAATTCGTATCAACTACTTCTTTACAAACGGACTACCGAAACGCTGGCATCGTTTTCTCCTATTTACTTAGGGCGTAAAGCATCACTACGGAATGATCGAGCGCACGATAAGAATCACCAACGGTCTCCGGTGCCTCGTCCCAGGGAACAATGTCCTCAGGCGAATCGAGTGCCGTGTCGATCCACCGGCGCCAGCGGTTGCCGCCGAGTGCCGGCAACTCGAACTGCAACGGTTCCCAGTAGGCATTCAGGATGAAATGAAACTGAATGCCCGCCCCAGGCATTTCACCACCGAAGGCGATGCAGTGGGAAGCATCGCCCCAGTCGGGCTGATTCAACTTGACGCCGTGCCACGCCTTTTTCGCGTCGTGCAACAACTTACTGACGCTGATTCGCTGGCGTTCCGAATCGATATTGCGTAACGTACGACGCGCACACAGCAGCGAAACGAAACGATGAAGGTCCGCGTGCCGGTCCAAATTCGTCCAATCGAACCAACTGAGCTCGTTGTCTTGGCAGTAAGCATTGTTGTTTCCGCGCTGCGTATGCCGAACCTCGTCTCCCATCAAAATCATCGGGATGCCGAGCGATAATAACGTGGTGGTGAGATAGTTTTTTACCTGCCGGTTGCGGAGACGGTTGATCGACGGATCGTCGGTCGGGCCTTCGGCGCCGCAGTTCCAGCTACGGTTGTGATTGTCCCCGTCGCGATTTCCCTCGCCGTTGTCTTCGTTGTGCTTTTCGTTGTAGGAGACCAGATCGTTCAGAGTAAAGCCGTCATGGCAGGTCACAAAGTTGACACTCTGTTCGGCTTCGCGATTTTTGTGACCATAGATTGCCGGACTGCCGACGATCCGATCCGCGATCCGAGTGACCGCCCCCGGTTGACCACGAAAGAAGTCGCGGACGTCATCACGAAATCGGCCATTCCATTCGCGCCACGCATCACCGACGAAGCTGCCGACTTGGTATAACCCCGCCGCGTCCCATGCCTCGGCCAGCAGCTTCGTACCGGCCAGCACGGGATCCGTTTCAATGTCCCACAGCACCGGCGGATGCGGCAGCGGATGACCCGATGCATCGCGAGACAGAATCGATGCCAGATCAAATCGGAAACCGTCAACATGCATCTCCTCGACCCAATAGCGGAGGCTATCGACGATCAAACGGCGAACGATCGCGTGATTGGCATTGAACGTGTTGCCGCAACCGCTGTAGTTAGCGTAACTCCCGCCTCCGTCTTCCAGCATGTAGTACGTCGGATTGTCGATGCCGCGAAAGCAAAGCGTCGGCCCGAGCTCGCTGCCTTCGGCGGTATGATTAAAGACGACGTCCAGAATGACTTCGATCCCTGATCGGTGCAACGCCTTGACCATGTCGCGAAACTCGTCGACCGCACCGATTGCGTCCTGACGTGAGCTATACGCAGCATGCGGTGCGAAAAAACAAATCGGCGCGTAGCCCCAGTAGTTGACTTTGCCGCGCGGTGCATCCAGGGCATCAAATTGGAATACTGGCAACAGTTCGACCGCCGTGATGCCAAGTTTTTTTAGATAGGGGATCTTTTCGATCAGTCCGGCATAGGTGCCGCGTTTTCCTTCGTCGATCCCAGAACTTGGGTGACACGTAAAGCCACGCACATGCATCTCGTAGATGATCGTTTGCGCGGCGGAGCGATGGAGTGGCTGGTCACCCTCCCAGTCATAGACGGCTGGGTCGATGATAACGCTTTTCATTGACATCGCCGTGTTGTCGCCGGGCTCTGAGGCCGCATCGCGACTGTATCCTGTGGGCACCACCACACCGCGGCCGTAGGGATCCAGCAGCACTTTGTTGGCATCAAAACGAAGTCCTCTCTCGGGTTCGACGGGCCCGTTGACTCGGTACCCATACAATTGCCCGGGCTGTAGTTCGGGAACAAAGATGTGCCAGTAGTGATACGTTCGATTGTCATGTGGATCGAAGGGGATCACCCGTGCGGGCACCGCATCGTCTTCGCGATCGAACAACAGCAATTCCACGCTCCTGGCCGTCCGCGAGAACAAACTGAAATTGACACCTCCGTCGCCAACGGTAGCGCCCAATGGCGAGCTTCGACCTGCGGTTTTATTGGCCATGCCATCTCCAATCTAGCCTGTACGACGGCCCTTCCGGGCCATCACTGTCTGATCTCGATGCCCCGAAAGGGGGCGTCGTACGTGCTGTTAACTTTTTCGGGACGGCCCAGAAGGGCCGTCGTACGTTTCGTAGGCTTCATCGTACGGTTGTCTATTCGGTTACCCGCGAAATCCACTGGTTCCCCCAGCCGACATAAAGATCGTGCAGAAATGTTTTCCAGTCCGCAGCGGTTCGGCTGGCGGGATACGGTTCGGGACGAACCGGCTGGGCGGCACTCCAAACAATCTGGAATTGCCCGTCGCTGCGAATCTGGCCTACTCGCGGAGTCTTGAAACAATGTTGCGTTTCCGGGTCGATGCGGACGTTGCCCTCCGGAGCGGAGATTCGCTGGGAAAGCATCGCGCGGCGGATTTTTTTGGGTCAATACTCTGTATTTCACGTACCGCTTGTGCCCATAACAGGACTCCCACATAGGCATCCTGCATCGGATCAGAAATCACACGATGGGGATGTTTTTCCTTGAAACGAGCGACGAATGCCTTATTCACCTCCGTGTCCAGTGATTGGAAATACGTCGAAGCAGCATAGTCACCCTTCACATCGTCGATATTCAGACCGCGGAGTGCCTGCTCGCCAATACTGAACGACAGACAGGGAATGTCGTCCCGCTTGATGCCGGCTTTGCGAAGTTCACGAAAGAAGGCCACGTTGGAATCACCGTTGACGGTGTTGAAGATCATATCCGGCTTGGCCTCCAGGATCGCTTGCACGACCGATTCGAAGTGCGCGCTACCCAGTGGCACATACATTTCGCCGACCACTTCCGCTTCGCTGTTCTGGAACTGGTCTTTGATGACTTCGCTGATTGTGCGTGGGAAAACGTAATCGGACCCTACCAGGAAAAACCGCTTCTTATTCAAGATCTCGCTGGCCCAGGTCACCGCCGGAATGGTCTGCTGGTTCGGAGCAGCCCCCATATAAATGATGTTTGGTGAAGTCTCCATGCCTTCGTACTGGACTGGATAGACCAGCAAGTGGTTGTATTGTTCAAAGATCGGTCGGACGGTTTTACGAGACGCGGAGGTCCAGCAGCCAAACACCGTACAGACCTTCTCCTCCTCGATCAGTCGTTCGGCTTCTCGGGCGAAAGATTCGGTATTGGATCGACCATCGGCGACAACCGCTTTCACTTGGCGGCCCAGCAAACCACCGGACTGGTTGATTTCGTCGATCGCCAACAGCGTGGCATCAATCACACTCGTTCCGCTGGTCGACATCGTACCGCTCAGCGATTGCAGGACACCGACCTTGATCGGTTCACCCTGTGGAACGAGCGGCGCAGAAGCGGACGGGAAAAGACTTCGCAAGGCCATCCCGACCAGAAGAAGCAAACCGACACCCGCAACCCCGCCAATCAACCAGCGACGCGATCGCTGCGGCTTGGTTGGTATAATCGCGGGATGGGTTATTCCTGACTGACTGGGTAGTTCAATTTGGACTTCACCGGACAAAGCTGCAGCGACCGCTTGAAAATCACGCGACATTTCCTCCACGGTCTGATACCGATCGGCTGGATCCTTTGCCATCGCGTGAGAAACGATTGCCGCACAAGCGGATGGGACTGATGAATCGAGATCGCGTGGATCAGGAACGCTCTTGTTGCAGTGGGCGTACATGACCTGCACGATACTGTCGGAATCATCGTAGGGCTGTCGTCCGGTCAATAGACAATAGTAGGTGGCCCCGAGTGCGTAGATGTCGGTGCGGGCATCGACAGTTTGCCCCTGACACTGCTCGGGACTCATGAAATACGGGGTGCCAATCACGGTTCCGGTTTGAGTCAATTGCATCCCCGAGTTTGCCGACGAAAGTTTTGCAAGTCCGAAGTCGGTTAACTTGACCGTACCATTGGCGGCCCTCACGAGATTTGCGGGCTTGATGTCGCGG
>NZ_ANOG01000474.1 GCF_000346295.1 Rhodopirellula maiorica SM1
GAGCCGTCCGGTTGAGGCGAGTAAAACGTTCGGTTTAGACCGGGCGGCTTGCGCCGCACCGCTACAAACGCCACCCGTTTAGTGCCAAAGTAGACGGCATTGGGCGCGAGCCCTCCGGTGTTTTGGTCGGAATGAGGAACCGGAGGGCTTGCGCCCTGCCGCTAAAACCTCGCAAAACACGGGGGATAAATGCTTCACAGCGTTTCACCTATGCCGCTACAGCAGCGGCAATTCGTCGTCGCGGCGTGTCGACATGCCCTCTTTGAAATGTTGGCGGCACACCGACACGTAGCGTTCATTGCCGCCAATTTGAATCTGACTGCCGTCTTTGACCGGTTGCCCCTTGGCGTCCATCCGCAGCACCATCGTGGCTTTGCGTCCACAATGACAAATGGTTTTGATTTCCGAGAGTGTATCGGACCACGCCAACAGATGCTCGCTGCCTTCGAACAAGTGACCCTGGAAATCGGTGCGTAAGCCATACGCCATCACAGGAACGTCAAGCGAATCGCAGACGTCACTCAATTGACGCACTTGCAATCGAGTCAAGAATTGAGCTTCATCAACAAAGACTGCATGCAGTGGCGTCGTATCATGCTGCACTTTGACGACGGAAAACAAGTTGTCCGCTTGGTTGAATGTCGTTGACTCTGACGATAATCCGATTCGCGAGGTGACCTTGCCCGCACCAAAACGCGTATCCAACTCGGGTGACAAGATCATCGTGTTCATCCCCCGCTCGCGATAGTTGTAGCTCGCTTGCAGCAGCACGGTCGACTTTCCCGCATTCATTGCAGAATAGTAGAAGTACAATTTGGCCATGAACGGCAGCGACTCCTTGTCTGAGGGCAAACCTGTTATCCGAGGCGAGCCTTTACGCAAGTGCTTCGAGTTGTTTGTGGGTCAGTTCGCGGATTCCTTTCTTCGCTAACCGCAATAATTCTGCGAGTTGGTCGTCGTCAAACGTCGCTTCTTCGCCGGTACCTTGGATCTCGACGAACTTGCCCGCCCCGGTCACGACGACATTCATGTCGACATCGGCAGCGACGTCCAGTTTGTAGTCAAGGTCCAAGTGGGCGACATCGTTGACGATCCCCGTGCTGATCGCCGCGATGCTGTCGCGGATCGGTCCGTCGCCAATCCGGCTGCCTGGGACCGCGATTTCGATCGCTTTGGCCAACGCGATGAATCCGCCGGTGATCGATGCGGTTCGCGTTCCTCCATCGGCTTGGATCACGTCACAATCGACTGTGATCGAACGTTCGCCGAGCGCGACGAGATCGACCACGGCCCGCAGACTGCGGCCGATCAGCCGCTGGATCTCCGTCGTTCGGCCATCAATTTTTCCACCGCGATCGCGTTGTTTCCGCGGTTGCGTGCTGCCGGGCAGCATGCTGTATTCGGCCGTTACCCAACCTTTGCCACGACCGGCCAACCATGGTGGGACCGATGCTTCGAGCGACGCGGTGCACAACACAATCGTGCCTTCGCAACGATACAAAACGCTGGCGGGGTTCGAGGGAATGTAGCCGAGTTCGATTTGAATGTCGCGGAGTTGATCGGCGGGACGAGCGGGGGAGGTCATCAGAAGGTCCGGTAACGATAAGAGTGATTCGAGTGAAGGGGATGTTGCGGTGCCGTTCAGTTTTGCAGCGTTTCTTCGGACGACATGGATGTCGTTTGCGGCTGCCACGGGCCTAGTGATTTTTCGGGAAAGACGATCAATCGCCGCGCGGCAAAGTTTAGAGCCAAGCCGACCAGCGTCGCAAGCAGTTTGGCTGCCGCAGGGCCCGTTTGGTGGATCAGCAGAAGTGTCGTTTGACGATCGACGATTCCGATCACGAGCACCGAGATCGTGTACAACGCAATTTCACCCCAACGTCCCCAACGTGATTGATGACGAAAAATCGAGTGGATGCACATCCAATAATTAATCGCCGCAGCAAGGACAAAGGCTACGGGGGCGGCAACTCCCGCCGATACATTCGCACTCAGTAGCCCCAGGAAAATCACGAGGTTTGCCAGCGCACACAAACTGCCCACGATCAAATACAGCAAGAATTGAAGGGGCGCCGGCAAATTGTGAGCGTTGTATCGCACGATACAGTACAGGGCGCGAAGCCCATCTCGCACGCCGATTTTTTTACCTTCGGCATACGTGCGTCCCATGTACGAGACTCCCATCTCGACGATTCGCACGCGTCGCTGGGCCACCGCCGCAATCACTTCGGGTTCAAATCCAAACCGCTTTTCTTTCAGATCCAGTTGCTGGATCAAATCGCGGCGAAAGACTTTGTAACACGTTTCCATGTCGGTCAGGTTCAAGTCGGTAAACATGTTCGACAAGAACGTCAGGAAACGATTGCCCATCGTGTGCCAAAAATAGAGTACTCGGTGGGTGCCGTGCGAGAAAAATCGTGATCCGATAACCACTTCGGCTTCGTCTTGGATCAGCGGCACGACCAAACGCAGCAGATCCTGAGGGTTGTATTCCAGATCAGCGTCTTGAATGGCAACAAAGTCGCCGGTCGCGGCTTTGATACCGGTGTGGATCGCCGCCCCTTTGCCTTGGTTGACCGTATGGAACAAAACGCGGACGTTCTCGAAACGGGCAGCCAACTGCTCGGCAATCTCGCGACTTCGATTCTCGGAGCAGTCATCGATGATGATGATCTCGAGTCCCAACGTGTCGCACTGGATCGCGCGAACGCGGTCGATGCATTTTTCAAGCGTGGCTTCTTCGTTGTAGCTAGGGACCAGGATACTCAATACATGCCGTTTGTCCCGTCCTGCCAACTCGCTTGACGAGCCTTCGTTCCGCATGTTCATCCTCGTTCGATCTCGTTGCTAGATGGCTTGGTCGGCTCGGATATTGTCGTCGATCCATTTGCGATTGAGCAGCCACACGAGCAGCCCTTTCTGAGCATGCATGCGGTTGCCTGCTTGGCGGATGACGTCACTCTGGTCGCTGTCGATGACCGCGTCGGTAATTTCTTGTCCTCGCACGGCTGGCAAGCAGTGTAGCACTCGAGCATGCGACGGGGCGGCTGCCATCAATTTTTCATTGACTTGGTAACTGGCAAATGCGGCACGACGAGCATCCATCTCGGCTTCCTGCCCCATACTAGTCCAAACGTCCGTGTAAATCGCGTCGGCATTGGCTACGGCTTTGTGTGGATCCGCGACCGTTTCGATCTGCGACTTGGGATACCTCGCCGCGATGCGAGCAAGCCAATCGGAATCCATTTCGTAACCCGAGGGACAGGACAACGTGAATTTCATTCCCAGCATCGCGGTGCAAAGGGCAATCGATTGAGCCACATTGTTGCCGTCACCCACAAACACGATGTGTTTGTTTTGGTAACCACCCAACGACTCTCGCACCGTCAACACGTCGGCCATCGCTTGGCAGGGATGGCACAGGTCGGTCAAGCCATTGATGACCGGCATCGCATTAAAGCTGGCCAGCAGTTCGACATGCTCGTGCTTCTTGGCCCGACACACCACCGCGTCGACAAATTGTCCGAGCACTTGGGTGAAATCCGAT
>NZ_ANOG01000475.1 GCF_000346295.1 Rhodopirellula maiorica SM1
GCCTGCCAAACACAAAAAAGAGGAGGCGGGAGCCTCTGCAGCAGTGCGTTACCAGGCGAGAGCTTGGTAACGAGGACCACACCTGGTTCCAAGGCTCCCCGCTTGCGGAGCGTAAAAAACTTCTGAAAACCTGCGCTGGCGTTTCACCCAATCTAAACAAGCGTTCTCTATTATTCCGGGCAAGTGGAAATGGTGACGGCTTCTCACCAGAGAAGTGCTTCACAAGCAATGCTCCTCACTACAAAGGACGATTGGCATGGACGTAGCCAATGCGACACCGGTACGTACACTTTTGGTAAGTGACGTACACCTCGGTTGCAAGCATTCGCAGTCTCGCAAATTCCTTCATTTCCTTCGTCAATTTAATCCCGAGTCGCTATACATCGTTGGCGATTTTATCGACACGTGGAAGATCAATACCGGTTGGTATTGGCCACGCGATTGCGACGAGATCATTTCACATCTCGTTGCGCTAGCTCAGCAAGGCACGAAGATTCACTACGTCCCCGGCAATCACGATTCCTTTTTGCGGAACCCGGCGCTACGAGCGTTTTTGCCAACTGATCTGCCGAAATTCGAAGTTGGTAACGAATTTGTTTTCGAAACCCTTGGCGGATGGCGTTTCCTGGTCACGCATGGCGATTTGTTTGACGTGTTCGAAACACGTGCCCAGTGGGCATCGCGAGGCAGCTCGATCTTTTACGATGCATGCTTGAGTGCGAATTGGTGGTTCCACCGCATCTTGCTTGGCGAAGACCGTAACCCCTACGGCATTTGTGCGATTTTGAAAGACCGCGTCAAACGATGTGTTCGTTTCATCAGCAGCTACGAGGCCAAGATCATGCAACACGCTCGCGTTCGCGATTGCGACGGCGTGATCTGTGGCCACATCCACACCCCCGACATCGTTTCCAACGACTCGATGGTCTACTGTAACACCGGCGATTGGGTCGAAAACTGCACCGGCTTGGTCGAGTCCAACGATGGACGTATCCACTTGCTACAGCGTTACGGCGAAGACGTCCTGCTGGATCTGCCAAGCCGGAATCTGCCGCTAGAACCTTGCCTCGAAAACGAAGTGGCGGAAGAGGTTGCCGCCTAGTCTCGCCTCGTCTCTTGATCTCGAATCGAAAGAGTATTTGATGGTTGCCCCGAAAGTGTCCCAATGGATTGGACAAAAATGCTTTTCCGCCGTTCACCAACGAAACCTTGTCTACAACACCTGCTGGGAAGACCCGCGGATTGATCGCGAAGCACTCGAGTTGACTTCGGACGACTCCGTGTTGGTGATCACGTCGGCTGGCTGCAATGCACTGGACTATGCACTGCAGTCGCCGAAAAACGTGTTTGCCGTGGACATGAACCCGCTGCAAAACGCACTTTTAGAACTCAAGATCGCCGCGATCAAATCGATCGATTTCGCCGACTTCTTTCAGGTCTTCGGACGCGGTCATCACCCGAACTGGAACGCACTTTATCACGATTCGATTCGTCCCGAATTGGACCCGCAATACCACGACACGTGGGATCGACGAGCCGATTTTTTCACCGGAAAGTCGCGTCGCAGCAGTTTCTATTTTCGCGGTACCAGCGGTCTGTTCGCTTGGATGATCAACGGCTACCTGAATCGATCACCCGGCCTACGTGATTCGATCGAAGCCATCTTGGCAGCCGAATCGGTCGAACAACAACACGAAATTTACGATGAACACGATATCAACCGGCGACTTTGGCGCAAGCCGCTTCGCTGGATACTGCGACGCGATTCCACCATGGCAATGCTGGGCGTGCCTCGCAGTCAACGAAACCAACTCGATCAAGATTTCCCCGGTGGAGTGAGCGGGTTCATTCAAGATCGTATTGAAACAGTTTTCAAACGTATCCCGCTACGAGACAACTATTTCTGGCGTGTCTACCTCACCGGTCAATACACCCCGCAGTGCTGTCCTGAGTATCTGAAACCCGATAATTTTCAGAAACTAAAAAACGGGTTAGGTCGACCGAGTTCACACCCAAACGGATACGGTAGAAGGCTTTCTGTCGAAGCACGAGCAACCGATCTCACGCTTTGTATTGCTCGATCACATGGATTGGCTCTACTCGCGGTACCCCGAGCTATTGGCGAGCGAATGGCAGAGTATCGTCAATCGAGCCTCGACGAACAGCCGCGTTCTATGGCGAAGCGCGGCACTGGATGTCGACTTTGTTGATCCACTACGAGTCAGCATCGAAGGGAAAACGGTTTCGCTTGGCGAATTGCTGAATTATCATAGCGACTTGGCGACCGACCTGCATTCCCGCGACCGCGTCCACACCTATGGCAGTTTTTACATTGCCGATTTGGCCGCAACATCCAACATCACAGGGGTGGCCGCGTGAGTCAGAGCATCCCCTCAGTTTCCGGCAATCCATCGCGTCGTGCCGATCTGCGAGTCCTTTGGCACTTGTTGTTCCACCGAGTCCGAGGAGCAACGCATGCCGAGCGGCTCGAAAGTTTCTATGGTGGCCAAGCCACCGATTACGACTCGTTTCGCGAACGGATGCTTCACGGCCGCAAAGAGCTGATCTCGTGGATCGATTTCCCGGACGATGGCGTTTGGTTGGATATCGGTGCCGGCACGGGAACGAACCTGTCCTTCGCTGGCGATCAGACTAAAAAACTTCGCAGCGTCCACCTTCTCGATCTCTCTCCGTCGCTATTAAGTGTCGCAGACCAGCGGATTCGCGAATCGGGATTTGACAATGCCCAGACGCATCTTGCCGACGCGACGACATTTTCGCTGCCGCCGGAAAGCGTCGACGTGATTACGCTGAGCTATTCGCTGACGATGATTCCCGATTGGTTCCAAACGCTAGCGCTTGCCGAAGCCATGTTAAAACCCGGCGGGACAATTTCGGTGGTCGACTTTTATGTCTCGCGAAAACATGCCTCTACGGGCCACCGGCAACACAGTTGGTTGCGACGAGCGTTTTGGTCCCATTGGTTCGCCGCGGACAATGTGTTTCTGACCAGCGACCATCTTGCGATGCTGCACCGGCGATTCCCGGTTGGCCGCTGCGAAGAACGCTTTGGCAAGGTCCCCTATCTGCCGCTGTTGCGAGCTCCGTACTATCTGTACCTCGGCCGCAAACCCTCTTCGTAGCAGAAGCCGTCAACGGCTCGTTGGCTTAGGCTGACTTTATAATGCTTCGTTTAACCGTTAGCCGATAGGCGTACGCTAACAGATGCGAGTACGCCTTCGGCTGACTGTTAAACGATTAATTTAACAAACCGCCAAGAGTTTCGGCCGGTCTCCCCCCGATCCCCGAAAGTCTTCGCGACTATCGCTACGTTTAGGATCGATGATCGCATCTACCGCTGTCCCCACTGACGGACTTGCGGCAAATTTCGATACAGCAACCACGTGTAGAGACGCCGCGGCAGGACGCATCGCAACCATGCGAATGCGACCGCATCCAAACTGCCATACACTCGCAGCGGTGGTGAATTGGATCTCGCAATTCGGATAACCTTGCGTGCCACCGAATCGGGAGTGGCAAGAGCACGATTCATCATCTTGCCAATGAATTTTTCCATGTGGTAGTAATGTTCATGATATGGGTCACTGCAATCGATCGATGCTCTTGCACTCATCACCGTGTAGGGCACCTTCGCAAACGCATCGGATCGCATGAACCCCGGTTGCACCAGAGTCACCGAAACATTCCATGGTTTCAGTTCGTAATAAAGTGCCTCGCTGGCACCTTCCAACGCAAACTTGGACGCCGAGTAAACTGACATCGTTGGCATCGCCATCATCCCACCCACTGACGAAATGTTGACAATCCTTCCACATCGCTTGGCACGCATACCAGGCAACACACAACGTATTAATTCAAGTGGCGAACGAAAGTTGATGTTCATCTGATGCAGTCGCTCCGGCTCCGTCACATGTTCGACACATGAACGGTAGGCCACCCCGGCATTGTTGATCAGAATGTCGACTCCACCGAGCTTAGCGTCGATCTCGGCAACCAACTCACATCGCTGTTTTGCATCGGTCACCTCCAAGGGACGTATCCAGATCGTCTCGCTCGCTTTAATCCCTTGCTCTTGGAACCGAGTCAACGAGGACCCGCGAGCGGTCAAGACGATGTGGTATTGCTGCCGCTCTTGTTCGGCGATCAGTTGCCGTGCCAACGCCAAGCCCAAACCCACCGATGCCCCGGTAACCAACACAACGCGACGACGATCCGGCGGATGTGTGAGCCGATACCCAGCCGCTTCGGCTTTCACACGAGCCCGTTCCAGCAACATCGCATCAGGCTTGTGCATCGCTCGATTCCCTGCGGTGTTTAGATTACGCCTGCTACTTTCGTAGTGGAACTCGCCAAAGTTCCTGGCGTTTAAACCGTAAATACGAGAATTCAGGCGAATCCCACTACTCGAGCATCACCGAATGGGTGCCAAAGTAGATGGTATGGAGCTCACGGATGGCCGACGACAAAAGCGACCCGTTTGGCTCAAAGTCAAACCGACCCAACGCATCTCCTATGCCAACCGACCCAAACGAGCATCGTGGGAGAGAACAAGGCGACATTTTGGCGTAAATACACGGTATAGACGTGCATTTACTGCTGAATGTTCTTGATAGAGTGACACGCAACATCTGCACAGAAAGCAGGCGTACCGATGTCGCGGTGCCTCAAGGGCAAGCACATCAAGTTCAAGTAGCACCGGTTCCTACCGGCCACTCGCGGCCACTCACCTCTTAATCTTAATCCTACTCCTAATCTTAATCCCGTCCGAGCAAGCTCCCCGCGCGCCCGTTCGTCCACCACCGAAAGAAGATAAGGATTAGGATTAAGAATAAAAAGCGACGTGGGCACTGGCCCCGCTCGAACTCGGGATTCAACCGAAACACTACGCTTCCAGCAGTCTTGCCAGTGTGGTCGCCAAACCGCGCAGCGCGTCTTTGTCAGGCAAGCTGATCGTCAACTGCGGACGGCCTTCGCTATCCGTCTCGACACACTCGCCTAGTCGCTCGGTCAACCGATCCACGATCTCACTTGACGGCGAGGCGTCTCCAGGTTTGTTGATCAACTCGCCAGCCAATGCAAGTGCCGCCCCGACCAGCTGGCCACTCGCTGCGGATACTTTCTCGCGACGTTGACGCAACTGTTCTGTTTCCGCCTCAACCCTTCGTTGCTGACTCTGGTCCACCGGCGCCGTCGGCGCCGGACCAATGATTTGCTCCAACCGCCGTTTCAGCTCTTCCATCCCGCTGAACAGTTCGACCGACTCGACATCACTCTGCATGTCGAGCGACGCATTGGCCAAATCTTGCTTGGACGCCAACGTATCCAGCAACTTCTCTTCGATCGTTGCTGTGGTCACCAGTTTGTAAACATGCACAGGATTCTTCTGCCCCATCCGGTGAGCTCGCGCAATCCGCTGCTCCAACACCGCCGGGTTCCAGGGCAGATCGACGTTGATCACCGTATTGGCACTCTGCAAATTCAATCCGGTAGAACCGGCGTTGGTCATCAAGATCACACGGCACTCGGGATCGTTTTGAAATTGGGCCACAATTCCAGCCCGTTTTTTCGTGGCACCTGTCCATCGAGTCGCACATAGTCGCACCCGATCTGGTCCAACCGCCGCTGGACACGATCGAGCATACGACGCCATTCGCTGAACACACAATTTTCCGAGTCGGATCGGGAATCAATCCTTCGAGCAACTCGCCGAGTCGCTCCAGCTTGCTGCTGTA
>NZ_ANOG01000476.1 GCF_000346295.1 Rhodopirellula maiorica SM1
TTTTGCCATCCANCTTTTTGCCGACACTCCTCGCGTCACCTCTCCACGCGATGACAGGCTGGAAGCCTATCCCACAAAAGTCTTGGCGACTTTCGCTACGGTTATGTGCCTTATTTTCCTATCAGCGATCTAAGCAGTGCGGAATGTGTCCACCACGAGCCTCGCATCGGGGATCTTTGGCAAGATCCACTACGGGGAACGACTAGCTGCTACTGCCTCGATAGACCTCAAGGACACGAGGTGCGATCACGGACCAATCGTATTTGGATCGCACATATTCACGACACGCTTCGTCACCCGGAATGTCTCGTTTGCCAGCAAAAATCTCCGAGAGCCCGATGGCGATCTGGTCCGCCGACTTGCCTGGCAAAATCAGTGACTCACTCAGCGGTCCCACGACTTCCGGTAGCGAGCCGACTGGTGTCACGATCGACGGCGTTCCGGTCGCCATCGACTCCAGTGTGACCAATCCGAATCCCTCGAGCGCTTGAGTTGGCAAGATGCTGTAGTCGGCTGCGCGGTAGGCGATCTGCAAATCCGAATCGGCAACAAACCCCAGCAAGCGAACGTTTTTCTGCAACTGATGTTGCTGGATTAATGATTCCAGTTCCGATTTTAATGGTCCGGTTCCCCCGATCATGAACAGCACATCGGGATGGTTGCGAACCACATCGATCGCCGCCTGGATCAAAACGTCGACTCCGACGCGGCGGCACAGCCGCCGGATCGAAAGCACGATCTCGCGATCGGCTGGCCAATCTAAACGTTCGCGTGCTTCGGCACGCGTGATCGCTGGATCGGCCGCACTCGCATCGATCGCGCCTGGGATGACATGCACCCGATCGGGGTCGACTCCAAACCGGTCGACCACCAACGTTTTAAACGCGGTCGATAGCGTGATGATTCGATCAGCGGATTGGTAGACTTTGCGTTCCTGACGCCGCTGTAGAAACGTTTTCCATTTTGGTGCCCCCTCGACTGCCGCTTCCTCGGCCCAGGGGCCTTGAAAATGTACGACGTGATCGTGATCGCCGATCAAATCGGTGACATGGTACGAAACCGACGCATGATGCGACACAAACGTAGCGCTGCGAGAATTGGCCAACAGCGGAGTAATCGTCTGACGCAGCTGTTTCCGTCGATCACGTCGTGAATCTTGCGGCGACGCAAACGGGATCACGCGATAGCCATGGGTATTTTCGATCTCGATGCGGCTTTGCACCAATGCCGACGTCGTCGCGCCCAGATTGGCATGCGCCGAACAGATCCCATGCTGGTAACGTTCCAACCCGCCGCCTCGGTCGCCGATCCACCCGAGGCCGAGATGAATGTAATCTTTCGTGTTCAGTTTTCCGACTTCTTCAAAACGAGTATCCGCCGCATGGCATCAGCCTGCGGGCTGTCCGAATGAGTATTAAGCAGGTAGGTAGGTGGAAATCACCATGGATCGAAAGTCTTGACGGCTTGTTGATTTGATTGTTTCACAGTCAGCCGAAGGCGTATTCGCTTCCGTTGGCGTACGCTCAATGCCATCTAGTTTGGCACTAAACGGGTGGCGTTTGTAACGGCGCGGGGCCCGCCCGGTCTAAACCGAACGTTTTACTCGCCTCAACCGGACGGCTCGCGCCGTGCCGCTAACAAAATAGATGGCATTGGGCGTACGCCTATCGGCTAACGGTTAAACGAAGCATTCTAAAAATGCTTCACTGCGCCCCCGACTGAGCGGCCGCATTGGTTGAGCATGGGAACCGTGGTTAGCGCCAAAGCGCAACGCTGTGAAGCATTTTTCCCTATAGGGAAAACGCGAATTAACTGTAGCGAAAGTCGCAGAGACTTTCGGCCACGTGAGTAGAACCGAAACTCTCTGCGAGTTTCGCTACGAAAAAATGCTTCGCAGCGTTGGCCCAACGCGGCTAACATACCGAAAGTGTCATTCGCCGGCCACTCTCGGTTACGTCATGAGCTGCGAACGCATGCTGCTGCTTCGATTGCATCGGCAAACCGATCGGCCAATCGATCCAGTGCATAATGTTCATGCACATAACGGTGGCCCGTCGCGGCCATCTCGGCACGCCGATCGGGGTCCTGGATCATCCGGCGAAGCTGCACTGCCAGATCGTCGGCATCCGCTTCGCGGAACACCAATCCACCTCCTGTCGTGCGAATGATGTTTGGGATCTCACCCGAATCCGACCCGATCAACGGCGTACCGCAAGCAAGCGATTCCACCAGCACCCGACCAAATTGCTCGGTCCAATTGGGACGCGATTCCGAAGGCAACAGCAAACAATCGACCGACTCGTAGAACGTGGCCACCTCGGCATGTGGAACAAAGCCTCGCCACTGTACCCGATCAGCAACGCCGTGCTTCGATAGCGCCGCTTTAACCTCAGGTTCGTAGGGTCCCGATCCGATCATGATTAGCCGCCACGGCAGTTCGCGGATTTTCCCTAGCGCGGCCGCCAGGGTCACCAATCCCTTTTCTTCCACGACGCGGCCGACAAAGGCAAACGTCGTCACACCGTCAGCTTCAGCATGCCGCGAACGAACGTCTTGCGTGGTGAAATATTGCGCCGCATCGAACCCGAGCGGCAATATGGTCGAGGCGTTCTGGTAGCCTTTGGTGCGATGGACTTGGTCCACCGCAGTGGTTATTGGGAACGCGAACGAGCTTTGCCGGTATACCCATGCTTCGGCGGTTCGAAAAGGCAACGGGTAGCGTTTCACCAAATTCTGGCACGAGAAATAGCCAAACGGAATGTTGCCTGTTTTTGCGGCCGCACGACACCACTGGATCGTCGACACCGCATACGGTTCATTGTGCGAATAGATCACATCCGGCTCAATCTTTCGCAACAATTTACTTGCGATTATCCAATAGCCATGCAGAGGTACGCTGCCGTTTTTAAACACCGGTGCAGTGACAAGTTCGGCATCAAACTCGGGATACAGATCGGCGGGCATCAGATCGCCATATTCATTGCGCCACTGCTGGGGCAACACCATCGTGACGTCCCAATCACGCTTGCTGGCCGCGATCGCGAATATTTTTTGGTTTTGAGGCAACGCACAAGCGTGACTCGCGATTAATAGTTTTAAGGACAAAACAAATTCTTCTTTCAGCATGTGGGCGTATTCATTAGCCGGATGGCGTCAGCCCAATGCCATCTACTTTGGCACTAAACGGGTGGCGTTTGTAGCGGTGCGGCGCGGGGCCCGCCCGGTCTAAACCGAACGCTTTACTCGCCTCAACCGGACGGCTCGCGCCGTGCCGCTACCAAAGTAGATGGCATTGGGCGTCAGCCTGCGAGCCGTTCAATGACCAAAACCGCCATACCAGAGGCCCCCACGCTCACGCGTTGTGGCTAATTATTCGCACGCTCACGCGTCGCGGCTAATCGTTTTGGCCAATGGTTCGTTGCTCGATTAACCGACGATAAACATCGAGCGTCTTATCGGTGATCGCATCCCAACTGAATTGCTCTTCGACCAGCCTGCGTGCGGCCTTGCCATGCCGCCGCACTTGCTCGGGCGAATCGAAATAATGCTGGATCGTTTCGGCAATCGAATCGGGGGTTCGACCAATCATCGTCCCTGTCTCGCCACTTCCCACCAATTCATGTGCTCCGCTGACATCGGGCATCAGCACCGGTAATCCCGAGGCGGCCGCTTCGATTGTGGCCAAGCTGAAGGCTTCATAAGAGGTTGGAAACAGGAACAAGTCGCCCGCGGCATAGTAGCGGTGCACATCGCTGCGAAACCCGGCAAAGGTCACCCGAGACTGCAGTCCTAATCGATCGCTCATTTGCCGTACGTCGCCACCCGCACGATCGTGACCGACGACCAACAATTTGATCCTGGGATTCGCTAGCTTCGCCATTGCTTGCAGTGCCAAATCGAGTCCCTTGCGACGCCAATCACCGCCGCTAAAGACCATTACGAAATCATTGTCGTCGATTCCATGTTCACGACGGACATCCCCGCGATGCGAATCTCGATTGGCGGGTGTAAAACGATCCAAGTCGGCGCCGTTGGGGACGACGGTAACGTTCCCCAAATCGGACTCGCCTTGCAAGCCAACGTTATGCAGCGAATGATTTGCCGCATTGCCATGAACTGCCGCGGCAGGCAGCTCGGCACTGCGGCAACCTGCTTGTTGAACTTCAGGATAGGTTTCCAATAGCTCTTGCTTGGTTCCTTCGGACACCGGCAAAAACGCTCGCGGTCCGGTCGGCCCGCATGCATGATACGCCTGTTGTTCACATCGGATCACATGTCGGTCGTACGCCCACCATGACAATCGGCGCAGCCGCCCGGCCGTTGCGGCGGCTCGACTTTCCGCCGTCTGCAGAACCTTGAACGGATGCACGGTTTGGATTGTGTAAACGTCCGCTCGCGACGTATTGGGCCCGGCTGAATGGACGATATCAAACTTGCGAGTGCCGCGTAGACGCCCATCCACGTTGAGTTTAAACGAAGCGAAATCAGCGATCTCGGGACGTTTCGGTCCCGTGACTTCAATCCAATCGATTCCGGTACCCTCGATCGCTTCGACCGTTCGCGCAAACAGACTGACGTGATGCCCTCGCAGCACCAATCGCTCGGCAACTTCCAAGACGGCGCGTGAGGTACCTTCATGCCGGTTGGCATTAATGATCACAAAGGCGATGCGTAAAGAGTTTTCAGTATTCAGTGGTCAGTATTCAGTGAAAGGTAGGCAGGAAAGAGTGTTCCGTTGGGAGTTGTACGCAGAGCGATCTGATTCGCGTCGATTCGCGGGCAGTTTTTTTAGAAGAAGATGGAGAGGGGACAATTGGTGTTTGCTTGAGTGCGTTAACGCTGACTACTCTACGCTCCTAGGCCACCTACGACGACTTGCCAGGACCAAGGTCTTACCGTAGCTCCTGTTGAAGTTAATGAACTTGGCTAACAGCAAATCGGCACGTTTTCCGAAAAGGGCTTAGTTCGTCTCGATCGCTGAGTCACTCGGTGAATTGCGTGCCCGCTCCCAGAGCGTTGAAATCAATTGGCTTACATGGGGTTGAACAATGACTTCAGCAATGTAACAAATCGGCACCAAGACAAAGACAATAGCCGCGAGTTGAACGATTAAGCCATTATCCGCTGTTAGATCAAGCAAGGGTCTGTGCAAAATATAGAGTGAGGTGGTGACCTGATTCCGGGCGCGCCT
>NZ_ANOG01000477.1 GCF_000346295.1 Rhodopirellula maiorica SM1
GACCATCTGGTGATGCCCGTTATCTTTTCGACTGAACCGTCGGCTCGTTTCGATTTGCGAGTCTCACCGCGAGACCTGACGCGATTCGACGCTCTCGGCCGAGGACCGCTGACGTCGAATATCGCCGAAGCCGGAGGCTTGTTTAATAACGGTGCCCTCCAGATTCACGTGACGCCGACACATTACCTCCGCTTTCCGCAACCTGGTTCGCCCGCCGCCATGACGATTGCCGTCAACGCGACCCAACCGAAATCGTGTGGGCATCTCGCGATTACCTCGCTTGATGCAAGCGAACCGCCACGGATCGATTTCCGTTACCTAGCAGATCCAGCCGACCTTGAAACGACGATCGCGGGGGTGAAATTGGCTCGCTCGATCGCGATGCAGTCGCCGCTGCGACAATGGCTTGGCCCCGAGATGGTGCCAGGATCAAAACGCGACAGCGACGAGGCGATTGCCAAATCGATCGCACGCTACACCCAAACGCTATACCATCCGGTCGGAACCTGCGGGCTCGGACGTGTCGTCGACGCGGACTTGTCGGTGGTTGGCACGCGGCGGTTGTCGGTGGTCGATGCTTCGGTGTTCCCGAAACTGACGATGGGCAACCCCAATGCAATGGTGATCACGCTTGCGATGTTGTTCGCAAGCCGATTGAATGTGGCGAGCTAGGTCGCCGTGCTAGATCTTTCCGTTTTTGCAATGCGGGCATATTCTGCCCCCTTTGCCGTTGCAAGTCGTGCAGCGCTCTTGGGTGACTTGTTGGGCGCGAATGGGACGTCCGGTTAAGGGGTTGACGCCTTTGACGACCGTTTCCCGCCCCGCAACCACGCCCTTGTTACACGTTCGCACCGGGCAATCCAGGAATCCGCGGCCATCGCAGGCAACACACCAGTTGTCACGCAAGTACAGCCCGCCAGCGTCGCGGCTGTTGTCAGCGATTTCACTAAACAACTGAGACGTCGATTTTTGTTTCAGCCCCCAGCAATAGACGGCGACCGAGCTGTTTTCGACCGTACTTAGCCGCTGCGCCGCGGTGTGGCTGGGTTCGGGATCGGTGAGCGAAGCGGTTTGCACGTTCTCGTAGAACCAACGACGGAATTCGCCGGATCCGAAGAACAGACCTTTCGCGTCGCTCCCCGAGACCGGAGTGTCGTAGGCGATCCCGACCACATGGTTTTCGGCATCAAGCACCGGACCGCCGCGGTTTCCTCCCATGACGCGAGCAGACGTTTCAAGCGTCACCCCGCTGCCCGAGGCACCAAGTGCCGAGAAACTGCCGCGGACCGAACGCGACTGAAGCACCTCGCCTGTTTGCGTTTGCAATCCGCGTTGCAGTGCGGATTGACCACGCGAGAATCCGAGGATTTGAATCGGAGCTTGTTTGGCTGGATCGTCCAAGGCGACTTCCACTGGTGCAAGCTTTAGGTTCGGTACCCGTAACGCCGCGATCTCGGCTCCCATTTGTCCGTTCTTGGGCCGCACGTAGGAGTAGTGGGTCCAAACAACGCTGCCGCTGCCAAATCCTGATCCCACTGACGAGGAAACTGCCACCGAACGCGTCGATGATATCAGCAGGTCTCGGACAAGCTCGCTGCGGCGTGACGAAGACGCAGGGTCGACAATCACCGTGATCAGTTTGGGCCCGTGGTAGTTGGTCGTTTCCACGACCGGACGCGCTGTCAGTACGATCCCCGGCGCCGCCACGAAGCCAGTCCCCGTTGCCAGCAGTTGTAGATCCGGTCGCGGCGCATCGACACCGTCAATCTTGATCTTGGCATCCGATTTCGATGGAACATCAAAATCAAGCGAGTAGTGCCACCCTGCTTCCATCTTTGTACCGCTACCGGCGTTGTCCGATAACGCCACTGTTCTCATGAGCCGTTGTCGAGTGCTCGGTGAAAACGTGATGAAGCTATCGGTGTTGGTTGTCAGTTCGTGTAACAGTTCGGCATTGGATTGAACAATCGGTGGCATTCGTTCGACCGACTCGATCGCTCGCACCATCCGCGTCGCGGCGGAATCGCCCTTGCGACCCTTGATCAAACAAACGGCTAAGTTGTTGTTTGCCGAACAGAATGTCATGCGATGTCGCGAGGGGTCTGCCGCTTGTTGTTTTTCGATGCGGCGGAGCGTGTCTTCGAGCACCACGGCGGCTCGTGAATGCTCGTTGCTACCACAGCTGAGCGTGACGGCGGCCCACAGTCCGGCATAAGGACTCTCTTTGACTTCGTTGTGAATTTCGATCAGCAACCGGCTGACCGTTTGAGGTCGCTCGGCCACCGTTCGTAGATGGTCTTTGACCAATTCGAATTGTCGTAGATCTTGGGCGTCGAACCAGCGAATGGCCAGATATTTTTGGTCCGCCTCGCTCAATTGAGCAATTGGGATGTTCCGAGCCATGTTTTGGCCCTTGATCAACAACTCTACCGTCTCGTCGTTTTGGCTAATCAGCTCGGCCTCGACGACGGTCCCCGCTGCCGATTTCCATTGGCGGAGGGCCGGGGCGTGCCCAGGGGGTTGAGAGTATCCGGTCGTCGCTAGTTCCAAACCCAACGCCAGCAGCAAAAGCGTGGTCAGTAAGGTGGAAAACGAGCGTAGGAAAGGAGACGGGAGTCGATACATCTGAAGACTCGTTGGTCGCTAGTTCTGTGGAGGGGTTGTTCTCGGTTTTAGTTTACTGATCCAGCAGCGGGTGGCAAGTAAGAAGTCGCGAAACGGAAATCATGATCAAATTAGCGGTCAATGACGGGGTGATCGGAAGGGGGCGATCGCGGTCGCTGCGGAGTTGCCAGAGAGGTTTGGGGCTGCCCGTTTGTCAGGCCCTACACCAAACCCGCTTGGTTCGGCATAATCAGGGGTTTTCCCCAACAGGTCGCATGCCCTGCCTGAACGCTCTAGGTAATCGGTAATAAAGATGACGGAAGACAAAATTGGCAAACTCGGCGTTACCTTCGACGACGTCCTTCTGCAGCCCCGTTACAGCGAGGTGGTGCCCAGCGAAGTGGATGTGACGAGCCGGCTGACCGATCGGATCAAGCTACAGATCCCACTCATTTCCTCGCCGATGGATACGGTCACCGAAGCCGAAATGGCGATCGCGCTAGCAAAAGAAGGCGGGATGGGGATCATTCACAAAAATTTGTCGCCGCGTAGCCAGACGCAGCAAGTGCTGAAGGTGAAACGCTCGGCCAACGGCATCATTGTCGATCCAGTGACCTTGCCCCCCGAAGAAAAGGTCAGCCGGGCGGCGGAATTGATGGATCAAGCCAACGTCTCGGGAATCCCGATCGTTTACGCCGATCGCAAGCTTGCTGGCATTCTGACGCGACGCGACCTCCGTTTCCTAGAGGACCCAAACCTCCCTGTTTCGGAAGTTATGACACATGAGAACTTAGTAACGGCTGTAGGGAATGTAACGCTTGAGGAAGCTGAGCGAATTTTAACGGCAAAAAGAGTCGAGAAACTTCTCCTGGTTGACGAAGATAGAAGACTGACGGGGTTAATAACGATTCGTGACATCGACATGATGAAGCGATATCCGCGTGCTTGCAAAGATCCGCTCGGCAGATTGCGGGTCGGAGCGGCGATCGGAGTCGGTGATTTTGATCGAGCCGAGAGTTTGATTCGACAAGGCGTTGATTTGCTAGTGGTCGATTCGGCTCACGGGCACAGTCAGAACGTGATGGAAACCGTCCGAGAAATTAAGAGTCAACGTGATTGGGACATCGATATCGTGGCCGGCAACGTGGCCACACCCGAGGCGACTCGCGATTTGATCGAAGCGGGAGCGGATGCGGTGAAAGTCGGCATCGGCCCTGGTTCGATCTGTACGACGCGCGTCATCAGCGGTGTCGGGGTCCCACAGATCACAGCGATTTTGGACGCAGTCAAAATCGCCGAAGAGAGAAACATACCTATCATCGCTGACGGCGGCATTCGCTTTAGCGGTGATATTACGAAGGCAATCGCGGCCGGCGCGAGCACCGTGATGATCGGAAGTCTGTTCGCAGGCCTCACCGAGAGTCCGGGCAAGATGATCCTGTACCAAGGTCGTACGTTCAAGTCGTACCGGGGGATGGGATCGATGGGCGCGATGGTCAAAGGAAGTAGCGATCGGTATCGGCAAAAAGGTGCTGAGGCGGGCAAGCTTGTCCCCGAAGGCGTCGAAGGCCGCGTGCCGTTCAAGGGTCCTCTTAGCGATTACGTCTACCAATTGGTCGGCGGATTGCGAGCGGGGATGGGATACGTCGGAACACGGACGATTGATGAGTTGCGGCACGATGCGAGATTCATTCGCGTCTCCGCAGCAACGGTTAGGGAGAACCACCCGCATGACATTGCGATCACCCAGGAAGCGCCAAATTACAGCCCTGATGTTTCATCAGGCGAAACGAACTAGTCTGGCAATCTTAATTGCCAGTGCCGGGACGCTCGCCGTTTGGGACGTTCCAGCGGCACACGCCCAGTCACCGACAGGCTATGGCAATCTTCGTCCGGTTCCCAAAATGGGAACCGTCCCGCCGGCCGCTCCGGCCACCGCACACAATCCAACTCACGATGGTTGGAACCTAAAATGGGGTCGCAAACCCCAGCCGGCTCCGCAGCCAAGCGATGCCGTGGATCGTCACTTCGCAGGCAAAGATCCGTTTGCGGACGATCTGCCTGTGGCGAAAAGCGTCGCGACATCGGCCGCTCCAGCGACATCCCCTACTGCCGACCCTGTTCGGCCGCCTGCGGCAACCGTCGTCGCCAGCGGAGGCGTGCCGCATCAACAAGCAGCCAGCCAACAAGCGATTGGCGCTGGAGCCTCGACCATGGTGGTTCGTCCGGTGTCCGCCGTTCAGAACCAACACGTTCAGAACCAGCCCGTTCAGAACCAACCCGCAAATCAACTTCAGCGAGCCTCAGCCGCTCCCGATCTGCGCTCGGTCAATGCCCCGGCGTCCGCATCCAAACCGGTCGAGCGCACTACATGGTTGACCGCGCCCCAACAAGGCGGCGGATTTTCGTTGCCACCGGAATCGTCCGGACAACCGCGTGAAGCGGCTCCACGGAATACGGACTTCTTCGAGAATCCGTTTGGTGAAGGGACCCAGGGGCGTCAAGCGGCGCCGCGAAACTCGGGGATGACACCTCCATCGCAAGCGAATCCACGTTCAACAAACCAACTGCGAGACGGATCCGGGACGCTGCCTCGATCACGATCGTTACCTGCACCGGGAAGCAAAGCTGATCCCCAATCGAAGCTCGAATTGTTGCCTAGTCCTCAAGGCGAGCCCACCAGCCCACGGCAATCCAAACCGGCCCAAGATGGTCGCTCGCTTGGCGATTTCTTGAAGGAAGAGGGCAGTATCGAGCCGCTGCCAAGTCCACAGGATCGCAGCGACGAAAGCCCCGAATCGCCTTCGGATCAACGAGGTCGCTTCGAGAACCCCTTTGGCAATCCGGATGGAGGACGATCTGCGTCAAGCGAACAGGATCGTGATCGCTTGGACCAACGCTCGGGGCGCGACGAGGATGGGGTTGGCAGTTTCGATGGTGTCGACGACTTGAAACAAACCGCCGGGATCTCGTGTGAAGATTTCCGCCAACGCATCGCATCGCAAACAATCGATAAATTGTCTTTGGACATCAGCCCGCCGTTTCGGCCGGACGTGATCAGCGAAGCGGAATACCAAAAGTTGAAAACCAAATTCGACGAAAACCAGAGCGAACGTCAATGGCGGACGGTCGACGGACGTCCGCTCGCCTCGGGCCGTTTGGTTGATTTGGCTTACGAAAAGGCGGTAATCGAGACCGCACACGGCACGACCGAAGAACTTTCGATCAATCGACTCAGCGAAGCCGACTTGGCCTACATCTCTGACAACTGGGGATTGCCCAAGGAATGTTTGATCCAGCAGGTTGCCTACACTGAGCGTTCATGGCAGAGCACCACGATGACGTGGAAGGCATCCAATTTGTGTCACAAGCCGTTGTACTTCGAGGATGTTAACCTCGAGCGTTACGGACACACCCGCGGTCCACTGTGGCAACCGGTTGTTTCGTCCGCTCACTTCTTTGTCAATATCGCCGTGTTGCCATACAAGATGGGAGTACACGCTCCGAACGAATGCCAATACGCACTCGGTTACTATCGCCCCGGCAACTGTGCACCGTGGATCAAACCACCGGTACCGATCAGTTTGCGAGGCGGTTTGACACAAGCCGCAGCGATGACCGGAGCGTTTTGGTTGATCCCATAGCGGGGGTGACTGCGTAGACCGGACCAAGCAAAACCCAATCAAAGTGGTGGTGGGTACGGATACCTTCCGCCCCGAAAAGGGGCGGGAGAAAGCAAGTGATTCGTCAAATTTCGATTTTAGGGTAGTGGATTTCGCCAGAAATCCTGGACAGCGGGCTGTTGATTTAGTCGAAATGCAAATCGCATTGGTGAGCCGAGGGCCGTAAGGCACTGGGTAATGCGTGGCACCCGGCCGCTGACGAGAACGTCCGGCTTAGGCCAGAGGTC
>NZ_ANOG01000478.1 GCF_000346295.1 Rhodopirellula maiorica SM1
TACGCGATCGAAATGAATCGCTTGATTCAATTGCAAATGGAAGGCAGTGTCGGCTAAACCGCACCTGCCCGCCCCCTAGTTCGCAGTCAAATAACGCACCGATTCGGGCGCGACACCTGCTCGATGGTTCGCGCCGGCGTGTTTGACTGCCATGCCTCTCATTCCTTCACGTGGCACGCGTGTTTGCTTGCCGCTTCAAGCTAACAAAATTTCAGATGACGCAAACGACAACTTTAACGTTCGATCAAGCCGGTTTCGATTCTTTCTTGGCGGCCCAAAGCGAACCCGATTGGCTGACACAACTCCGCCGTGATGCGTGGCAGCACTTCGAGAAAATGGGGTGGCCCGAACGACGTCACGAAGAGTGGATCCGCACCGACATCCGCGCTTTTCAATTGGGCAAGTTTGGAATCCCTGCGACCGAGTCACGCGACGCCCCGACCAAGGCACAACTTCGCGAAGGGGTCGAGCTAGGCGGTTCGATCGAAACGGTTGATAGCTACGTCGTTGGCGAAACCTTGGACGAAGAACTGGCTGCCAAGGGCGTTGTGTTTGGCAGTTTGTCACGCATGTGTGCCGAGCATCCTGAATTGGTTCGGCCTCATTTGTTCACCGCGTTTGACCCTGATTACGACAAGTTCGCGGCACTGCATGCGGCGTTTTGGTCGGGCGGCCAATTTTTGTACGTTCCCCGCGGTGTCGTGCTCGACAAACCGCTGCATATCGGTTCGATGATGACCGACGGAGGCACCGATACAACACACACGCTGATCGTGTTGGAAGATGGTGCCGAAGCTACGGTATTGCACGAATCCAATGGCGTCGGCGAACAGAGCAAAGGGTTACATGTCGGCGCGGTCGAAGTGATCCAAAAGGCCAACTCGCATCTTCGCTACGTGAACTTGCAAGAATGGGGTTATGGCACCTACCAATTTGCTCATCAAAAAGCATTGGTCGGCAAAGACTCGACGCTGCAGTGGACGATCGCGGCAATGGGTTCGCTGTTATCAAAGGTGAACCAGTCGGTCGATTTGGTCGGCCCAGGTGCCGACAGCCAAGTCAACGGCGTGCTGTTCACCGAAGGTCGTCAACACCTTGCCTACCACACGCTGCAGCATCACCGGGCCCCCAGTTGCCACAGCGACTTTTTGTACAAATCGGCTCAACAAGACAAGAGCCGCACCGTTTGGCGTGGCATGATCAAAGTTGATCCGATCGCGCAGAAAACCGATGGCTATCAACGCAACGACAACCTGGTGCTGTCTGAATCATCACGTGCCGATTCGATTCCAGGATTGGAGATCGAAGCGGACGACGTACGTTGCACCCACGGCAGCACGACGGCGAAGGTGGATGAGGAGCAGATTTTCTACGCTCAATGCCGCGGCTTTACTCGCAAGGAAGCCACTCGGATGATCGTCAGCGGCTTCTTTCAACAGATTTTCGATCGTATCACGATCGAAAGTGTTCGTGACGCCTTGGGGGCTGCAATTGCTCGCCAAGTTCGCGAGTACGAATAGTCTACAAAAGTCCTGTAATTTGGTACAATCGACGAGACTCGCGGCGGCGCGAGTCATTCGTCTCCTCCATTGATCACTTATTCCACCCCCCGTCCGATAGGTAGCGATCACCATGGCACTTGCTGAAGACAAAGTCCGTGAAGCGCTCAAACAGGTCATCGATCCTGAGCTTTATGTCAACATTGTCGATCTTGGATTGGTTTATGAAATCCGGATTGCCGACGAACAAGAAGACGGCCGTCACGATGTGGAAATCGACATGACGATGACCAGTCCAATGTGTCCCGCCGGTCCTCAATTGGTGGCCGGAACCAAGGGCGCCGCCGAAGGACTCGACGAAGTAAATATCGCCGAAGTCAAAGTGGTGATGGACCCGCCGTGGTCCCCCGATAAGATGACGGACGAAGCCCGCGACCACTTGGGCATTTTTTAATCGATTGCCTTTTGAGTGACAGTTCGAAAGCCTACCCACCATCCCTCGGGCCATTTAAACAACGGGCTCATTGCAAGCCATATTAGCGGGTCGAATTCATGCGTATCTTTGTCGGCGAGTACGTCTGTGGTGGCGGCCATTCAGAGAAAGAACTAGACACGATTCCTGACTCATTGCGACACGAAGGTGCCGCAATGCTGCGGGCCATCGTAAGTGACTTGTCAGAGTTTGCCACGGTGACGGTGCCGTTGGACCCACGCATGAACATTGACGTCGATGCAGCGGAAATTGTTCCAATGCATGCGAACGATTCCTTCTACGGACAATGGGTTTCGGCAGCCAAGAACTGTGACGCGGCATTGATCGTGGCTCCGGAGAGCAACGGCATCTTGGCCAAAGCGGTAGCGATGCTGCGAGCGGGCGGAGTCGATGTAATCGCGGGCAGCGGTGATTTTCTTCGTGTGGCCAGCGACAAGATGCAAACGGCGAAATGTCTGCATTCCGCAGGCGTTGGCCACCCGCTGTTCGTCACGCTCGCCGATGACCGCTACGAAGAAGAGATCCAACACTTCACACGATTTGTAATGAAACCGCGTGACGGATGTGGCACCCAAGAAATACGAACGTTTGATTCCTATGCCGAAGCCCGATCGCTGTTGAGCGACGATCTAATCCTGCAACCTTGGATGCCGGGGTTGGCGATTTCGATTGCCTTGATTGCCTCGGGGACCAACTTGACCTTGCTGCCAGCGGTGCGTCAAGAACTCGAAGACAAGACCTGTGAATATGCGGGTGGACAAGGACCGCTGGACGATGAAGCACAACGTCGCGCCGCCGTGTTGGCGTCGCGAGCGATCGCCGCGATGCCGCCGACCGCGCGCGGGTTTGTTGGAATCGACATGCTGTTGGGCGACTGCTCAAGCGAAGACTACGTGATCGAAATCAATCCCCGGCTGACAACGTCCTACGTTGGACTGCGTCAAATGATCCATGGCAATCTTGCCGCTCGGCTATTCGACCTGGAAACCGGACCGGTTTCTTGTAACGCCGCAGTCGACTCGGTGCGATGGACACCCTCGGGAACGGTTTGGATCAACGATACAGTGACGCAATCGACGTGATAGTCGGAATCGATATTGGCGGTGCCAATCTAAAATTTGCCAGCGAGTCCAAACAGGCGCACGCGTGTTTTTTTCCGATGTGGCGTCAACCGGAAACGTTAAAGGATTCGCTCTGCCAGTCGCTTGGTTTGTACCAGGGCGTCTCAGCGGTCGCCGTGGTGATGACCGGCGAGCTTGCCGATTGTTTTATCGATCGCGCCGAAGGTGTTTTTCACATCGTTGACCATACCCGACGGGCCGCTGCCGAGCTTGGCATCAACGCCTGCTACTTCTACGGGGTTGATGGCCTGTTCCGCGAGCACGTCGCGGCTGAAGATGTCGACCAGATTGCCGCAGCAAACTGGCATGCACTGGGAAGCTATGTCAGCCAATCGATTACGCCCAATGCCTTGTTGATCGATATTGGCTCGACCACGACCGACATCGTTCCGATTCGCAATGGGAAAGTGGCGACCAAAGCACAAACCGACTACGACCGTTTGTGCGAAGGTTCGCTTGTCTACGTCGGTTGCCAACGAACCCCGGTCTGCGGACTCTGTTCGTGGATGACCTACCGAGGCAATCGCATCCCGGTCATGAACGAACTTTTTGCCACCATCGACGACGCTCGCGTGATGCTTGGCTTTACCCCCGAGGACGCTAGCGACTTCGAAACCGCCGATGGCAAAGCGCGTACAAAAGAATTCGCGTCGAACCGTTTAGCCAGAATGATCGGACTGGATCGACGCAACGTGTCGCTTGACCAAGCGACTCACATCGCCGAGCAAGTCGTCTCGGCGGCACAACAACAGATTGCGTATTCAGTACAACGTCTGCTGTCAAAAATGGCCTTCAAACCCACAATTTACGTGATCAGCGGCCACGGGAACGATCTTTTGAAAATTCCTCGCGAGGTGGAAGTGATCACAATGACCAAGCAAATGGGTGACGAAGCAGCACGCGGCGCTCCATCGTACGCAGCCGCAAAACAATTACGGCGATTTCTCGAGTCACATGCAAACAATGCTTCCTAAATCGGGTCTGGCTTGGCGAATCCCAGCGCATGCCGGAAATGGTCTTGCAGGCGTTTGCCCTTTGAAATCATGTGGACTGACCTGATGCGCCGCGTCATCAAAATCGGTGGCAGTCTTATCGCACGCCCCGACCTATCGAGCTGTCTTCCTAAGTTGCTTGACGCGATCGGTGTCGCGGATCCGTCGACTGCGGTTTCACCGGCGACGTTATTGATCGTCGGCGGCGGCGATCTCGTCGATGCACTGCGAAAATGGGACCAACATCGGCCGCTCGACCCGGCGAAAACCCATTGGCAATGTATTGAATTGCTGCAGTATACTTTCGAAGTGATCAGCGATTGGTTTCCCGCGTGGCACCGAATCGATACGGTGGCATCGCTACGGCAATCGATGAAACATGGATTTTCAACCACCGCCCCCCATTTGATCGCGGTGCGATGTTTCTATGACCGTGGCAACGATGGCGACCTGCCGCACGATTGGCGAACCACCAGCGATTCGTTGGCCGCTAAATTATGCAGTGACATCGACGCCGATGAATTGGTGCTGCTGAAGTCGTGCGAGGTCGATCCGTCATGGGACCGCCGCAGCTTGATTTCGCGTGGTGTGATTGACGAGGCGTTTGCCACATTCGATCACGCCGATTGGAAGTTGCGAATCGTTTCGGCGAACGCCACTGCGTGACCCCACTGCGCGACCGCCCCCAAAAGTTGCCTCTGTTGAAAAAAAACGACGTTGTCCTTTAGCCCTGAAAGTACGGAATTTCCTATGCCTGAATTCAATGAACTGAACCCCGACGAAGCCCGCGTTTTGCTGGAAAAAGGGACCGAGCGTCCTGGGACCGGTGAGCTGCTAAACAATGAAGCCGAAGGCACCTACCTGTGCCGCCGCTGCAACGCCCAGCTTTATCGTTCGCAGGACAAATTTCACTCAGGTTGTGGTTGGCCTAGTTTTGATGACGAGATCAAAGACGCCGTTCGCCACGAGACCGATGCGGATGGGCGCCGCATCGAAATACTGTGCGAAAACTGTGGCGGCCATCTTGGCCATGTTTTCAAAGGTGAGCAGCTGACCGAGAAGAACACTCGTCACTGCGTCAATTCGCTGTCGATGCGATTCATCCCGGCCGGCCAAGAGATCCCCGCCGTGATCAAACCCGACGCCTAAGACGCGCGTGGGAGCGGTCTCAGTCCGATTCGGATTTTTGCAGCAAGCGAGCGCGGATTCGGTTGCCGTGTTCTTGGATATCCCCGGTGTGCTTGTAGAGCTCGACGGCTTGTTCGTCTTTTCCCAAGTGTTCGATCGTGCGACCTAGGTTGTAGCGGGCTGCGGGGGTCCAGTGCGACAGCTGAGAATCTTCGAGCACCCGTTTGCGGAACCAAGTTTCCGCTGTGTCATAACGCCCATCGTCGTATTGAATCAAACTGAGCCAATACGTTGCAGTTTGCTTACCCAGCCGGATCATCGCTTGGGCTTGCTGAACTTGGCGGTCATACACTTCGGGCGGCATCCCTAATTCGCGACGGATGCCGTAGGCCTTTTGTAGATCCACATCGATGCGAAGATCGGCGATCTCGAATTCGGGTTTGCGTTGGCTCAGGTACAACGGTCGCGCGCCTTTAAGACTCGCTTCGTCGTCATTATCAAATTGGCCGTGCAGATGTCGCCAACGAGCCAATGAAAACAGCCGCGACGATTCGACCTCTGCGTCCATGATCGCCCATCGCGAAAAATACCAAAACCCGAGTAGAGGATCTCGCTGCGCCGCCTGGTCCAGCGCGGCGTGATAGACCTCGGCCAACACCGGAACCTCCCAAATACGGACACCGGCAATTCCGGCTGCCGCATCGAGCCGCTCTGCGACTTGGTCAACATTGGTATAAACCGTCATCCGGCGATCTCCGGCCAACCTAGATTCCAAATGCTGCATTCGCGAGCTGATCCCAACCGGCAACACGTTCAACAATGCAATGTTTTGCTGAACATCTTGTTTGCTGAAGGGATAGTCGTAGAAGCCGGGGATATTCAGCCGACGCATCACCGCAGCGTCGGATCGTGCCTGGGCCAACGTGGCGATCCCGATTTGATCCGGGCCGGGGACGAAAACGCCCAAGGCAGGTTCGAACAAATAGACGTTTTCGCCGACCAGCACGCCGATGGCCCACGGTTTCAATTGGCCGGTCTCGGTCGACTGGATCGCCAACATTGCCGCGGTGATTCCCGCCTGACGACACAACTGCGTGAAGACACCGGTTCGCTGCAACGCGTCACCGGTTCCACGCCAAACGCTCTGATAATCAGTTTGTCGATAACCGGCGCCCTGGAAAATCATCCCCAGCGGCAATTCGGGGGGCGTGATTTGCAGTGCCGGAGGAGCCACAAACGGCTCGAGCGCCACATTGCGAATCGTCCAATCAAAGAATCGGCATGCTGTCCGCAGCTGGTTCGCTTCGTCCGCCCCTAGCTTCTCCTCTTGCTCGGCCAACCAAGACGTCAACAACGGGTCATCGCTTTGCGGTGAATCCACCCACTTGGCGATCGCGCCAAACAGGTAAGCATCACGCAGATGGCTGACATCCGAACGCAGAAAGCGGTCGCCGAGAACCAGTTCGTCGACACGTTCGCTGGGCAACAGATCCGAGATTGTTTTTAACAACTTCGGCTGTGACGCGTTTTCTGGCATCGGAACCGAATCGAGCCAACGGTTCAGGTGATAAGTGATTTGGCGACGCGATTCGTCCTGATTCAACTCGATCAACCGGGTCAACAGACTGTGGACTTCGCCCAAATGGTCTTGCTTTGTCTCGGTTTGCAGACGCGTCTGACGCTGAACCTGAATTTTTTGCACGATCGTCGCATCGTCGCTACAACCGATCGCCGCCAGCAACAGGAGTGGGGCAACCGCGAGACGGATGATGTGATAAGGCGAAACGAGAGTTCGATGTCGCCGGAACAAGCGAGTTTGTGAGGCCATAGGAGGTTTCGAACAGGTGATGCTTTAGGCCGAGATTTCAGCACAGGCCGCGCGGAGCCTGAGCAAACGATCCATCATCGGTCCAAAGGCGTCCAATGGAATCATATTGGGCCCGTCACTGGGGGAAGTTTCAGGATCCGGATGCGTTTCAAAAAAGACAGCGTCGATACCGATTGCTACGGCAGCCCGTGCCAAAGGTTCGACCATTTCTCGATTTCCCCCCGTCGCTCCCCCCAAACCACCAGGACGCTGAACGCTGTGCGTGGCGTCAAAAACCACCGGCACGCCAAGCGACCGCATGATCGGCAGCGACTGCATGTCGTTGACCAATCGTCCGTAGCCGAAAAATGTGCCGCGTTCGCACAGCATCACGCCCCCCTCACCGCTGGCGTGAACCTTTTCGACGACATATCGCATGTCTTCGGGAGCCATAAACTGCCCCTTTTTCACGTTCAGAGGGCGTCCAGTTTTGGCCGCAGCGACGACCAGGTCAGTTTGCCGTGCGAGAAACGCGGGGATTTGCAAAAGCGCACACACCTCGGCCACCGCGTCGACTTGTTCCGGCAGATGGACATCCGTCGTGACGGGCAACCCGCAATGTTGGTGGACTTGTTCGAGCATCCGCAGCCCTTCGTCGATCCCGGGGCCGCGTTTCGCATTGACGCTGGTCCGATTTGCCTTGTCAAAGGAAGCCTTGAAGACGACGTTGACATCGGGGCGCTGGTTGATCGCCGCCAATTCATCAGCGATCGAAAAAGCGAGCTCTTGGGTCTGCAGGACGCAGGGCCCGGCGATCAACAGCAGCGGTTGCTGCGGACCGCATTGGTAAGGGCCAACCGTGACGGTGGCGACGTTGTTGCTTGGGGATGTGTTGCTCATGCCTTTATCATCGGCAATCAAGATCGATTCGACAATCGCCCCGAAAATTTGGCGGTGATGGGCATTCGCAAACAAACTCGCCCCGGTAGCGTACGGATCTCCAGCGGTAAACGACCGACATAGTCCCCATCCAATTGGTAGGCCACGCGGGTGTTTGACGTCATCACAACACGACTCGCCCGTTGACGCTTGACATCCGCAAACCCGAGATGTCGCCCGGTGAAAATTCCCGCGACGTAGCGTAATCCGCTCAGGATCGTCCCCTGATAAAAGGTGATCACATCGAGCAGGCTGTCATTTTCAATGGCATCCGGTTCGATGCGAAGCCCGCCGCCATAGCAAGGAATGTTGAAAACCATCGCCCAACAAGGTTGCCAGGACGATTCGGTGCACGATGCTGACGATTTGCGAGCGGCATCGGTTTGTAAATCGCTGCCGTCGTTCGATTCATCCTTGTCATCCTTGTCATCCTTGTCATCCTTGTCTCGCTCAATTCGTAAATCGATTTTCGGAAATCGGTAACGTGTCATCGCGCGGAGGACCGGACGCAGGTAGCTCAGCCGTTGGATGTGCCCTCGTCTTCGCAGATGGACGTCGCGGACGACCTCCGCATCAAAGCCACACGATGCCATCACCAGGAACAACCGACCGTTTGCCGAGCCAGCGTCGATGCGATAGTCATGCCCCTGGACGATCGTTTGAACAACGTCGTCGGCGGTGCCGGTAAAACCGAAATGTCGAGCCAACAGATTCTCGGTTCCCATCGGCATCGGCACGATCGGGATCTCCGGTGAAGCCAAATCGGCTAACAAACTGATGGTACCATCCCCTCCACATGCGACCAGGATCAGTGAATGATCCGAATTCGACTGAAATCTCGCAATGTGTTGGCGGATCACTTCAATTGAATCGGTCGTGGTCGTTTCGATCCCTTGTTGCTTCAATCTCGCAACCAGCTTGGGGATTTCCTCGCGTCCTTGCCCCCGCCCTGCTTTGGGGCTAGCGCAAACAAGCACCATGACTGGCTTGATCGCGGCAGGCTTGTTTGCGGCATCGCCGGCGGAAGGGGGCGACGCGGTCATTTTTTTAACAATCGCATTTGGGTCACTATTTCTAACCTATCGTTTTAATGATCGGGCGATGATTCAGTGGGGTTCAGCCCCGTTACACCGAACAAACCGCATGATCGTTCAAAACGTTAAGAGCCCACCGAATCAAAGATCTTACGCGATCGCGATCCCGGCAAGGGCAAACGGGGTACATCTTTTCCGTCGATTCAATAGTGCAAGAGAACTAGGCCGTGAGCTTCTTTCGTCGATACTGGGCAGCCGCGTTGATCTTAGCCATTGTCGTCGTCCATGCGGCGGTGATCGGCTATGTCCGTAGCCGAGTCGCGCGGTTGCAGAACATCGAATCGAACACGTTCGATATGGGACGATATCGTTTCCAGAACGTATCGGATCCCTCCCGAGTCTATCATTTTCAGCTGCACGCGGTGCTCGATCCCTCGCGTCGTCACGTCGGCCGAGAACTGCTTTCGCAACAGACCATGGAAATCCACGAAGAAGCCGAACATCTGTTGCGTCAAGTCGATACGACTTGGCTGCGAGACCCCGAGCAAAGCGAATTGCGTGATCGCATGATGGAAATTATCGGCAAACACCTCGAGGAACCGATCGTACAGCGATTATTGATCACCGATTGGTTGGAACTTCCCGTTGCTGAATCACGCGTCGATCTCCGCCCCACCACCACCCATCAGATCACTCGCAATCCGTGACGATTGGCACACTCAGAATCGACCGCACGGTGCCGTCAACGACGACCTCAGGTTCGGCGAACCGATCGTCTGTTCCCGATCAATCCCCTGGCCACTTTCAGCTGGCCACCTTGAGCTAGTCACCTTGAGCTATCCTGAGGAACGCGGCACACTTTGGGTTCGTGATCGACTCTAACAGTGATCGATCGATGCCTATCGCGTGTCCTCTTGCTAATCCTCTATTTTCTCATGTTGCTGATCGCGGTGGACGAGGCCGGATACGGTCCGAAACTAGGCCCTCTTGTCGTGGCGGCAACCGCATGGCAGCTGCCCGACGGCACCATCGCCCCCGATCGATCACGAGCGTCAACCGACGCTGGACATAGCGACGCTGGGATCGCAGCCCATTTTGCTCCGCTATCCGAGCCCGTCCTTTGGGGTGAACATAAACTCATTGTTGATGATTCCAAAAAACTGTTTCAATCCCGACGCCATGATCCTCTGGCGGTTCTGCACGCCGTTGTCAGTGTTTGCAAAGCATGGTGCGGTGATAGCGAGCTGAAACTAAAACCTTGGCTAAAAAAGATCGCCACTGCCGATGGAGCTGCGTTAAGACACCCTGCGTGGCTGAGGAACCTGCGATCGCAACCGTTTACTTCTCGCATCGACGCTCAGCATGTCATTGATCACTGGCAGAAAAATGGGGCTTGCTTGGTCCAAGTCGCGACCCGCATCGTCACGGCTGAAAAATTCAATCGATTGATTGACCGCGGATTCAACAAATCGGACTTACTGTCGGACACCAGCCTCCGTTTGATCGCCGACGTGATCGATCAACAGCGAGGCGAATCGGTCGGCTCACTCACCGGCGAGCCCCCTTCGAATATCGTCGTTTATTGCGATCGACACGGGGGACGTCAGTTTTACGGGGCGGTTTTACAGCATATTTGGCCGGATGCATCGCTTCGCATCGTACAGGAATCGCGGCGCGAAAGCATCTATCAGCTGGTCTTGGATCACTGCACGATACAGATTCGCTTTACCGTCAAAGGCGACTCGTTTCCGCCGGTAGCAATGTCATCGATCCATGCCAAATACCTGCGAGAGCTATGCATGAATGCCTTCAATGGCTATTTCCAAAAACACGCGTCAAACGGACAGATCCTTCGTCCCACTGCGGGTTATCCTGTTGATGCAGAGCGTTTTCTCGGCGATGCGGCCGAAACGATACAGCGGCTCCAAATCGATCCCAGCCGCCTGATTCGCAGCCGCTAGCCAGCGGCAAATCACCCTCGACGACGGAATCAAGTTCTTGTCGCCATTTCCAGCTTCTTAAGCTGCGGCACGCATGGGAACCAGTTAAAATGAGGGCCTCCTCATTCCCAAGTAGGCTGCAATATGAATGACCACGCACCTCGGTCCGCAACGGCACAAGAGCCATTTGATCCTTCGACTCGAGCGATCATGGACCGAGTTTCGGATGTGCTGTGGTCTTCGACTGTCGATGGCAACTTGGTGCTGTATCTGAACCGGGCTGCCGAAAAAGTCTTCGATATCTGCTACCAGCCGTCCAAGCCGATCGAACTGCGGCAACGCGCGATTTACAGCGAAGATCGAATCGATGTCCGCCGAAACATGGTCAACGTGCTTGAGGAGGGCACACTGCGGCATAAATACCGCGTCGTCGATTCGATCGGCAAAGTCACTTGGCTCGATGAGCAGTTGACCGTGGCGAACGACGCCGATGGTCATCCCATTCGAATTGATGCGATTGCACAAATCATTTCGCCCAAAGATTTCTCGCTTCCCACCTCACTGGAATCCTTAAGCAAACACCAAACCTTACGCGAACACGTTCAACTCAACGTCACTCGCAAAGACAAGAAGGGACGGATTCAATACGCCAATGAAAACTTTTGCAAGTCGATCGGCAAACCACGAGACGAGATCGTTGGCAAAACGGACTTTGATCTCTACCCCGCTGAACTTGCAAAATCGTATGTCGACAATGACCAAGCGGTGATGCAGAGCGGCCAACCCGAACACTTGGTCGAAGAGAATTGCAGCGCCGACGGCACCACGGTCTACGTCGAAGTCCTCAAATTACCCACCTTCAATTCCAAAGGAACGGTGGTGGGTATCCAGGTGATTTTTTGGGACGTCAGCAGCCAGAAAGCGACGGAGTTTGAACTTCAACAAACCCGATTCTTGATGGACACGTTGCTCGAAAACGTTCCCGATGCGATTTACTTCAAAGACAAGAAGAGCCGGTTTATTCGCATCAGCCGCGCGCACGCAAAGTTGTTCCAATTGGCGGATCCATCCGAAGCGATTGGCAAATCGGACGCCGAGTTTTTTGGATTGGAACATGCCCGCAATGCCTTGGCCGACGAACGCCATATCATGAAGACGGGCGAGGCGATGGTTGCTAAAGTCGAACGCGAGACGTGGCCCGATCGCGAGGACACATGGTGCTCGACGACCAAACTGCCACTGCGAAATCCGAATGGGGAAATCATCGGTACGTTTGGAATATCAAGAGATGTGACCAAACAAATGCGTGCCGAACTCGAATTGGCTCGCGAGCGTGATCTGTTGAAAACAATCACCAACAACATCCCCGACTTGATTTACGTCAAAGACCGTTTTGGACGATTTGTCACTGGCAACACCGCGTTGGTAAAACTGCTAAAGCTAAACAGTGTCGAAGAGGTTGTCGGCAAGACCGATTACGATTTCCTGCCGCCGGAATTGGCCTGCAACTATGTCACGGATGACCAGAATGTTGTCCGCTCTGGCATCCCGTTGATTGATCAAGAAGAGTCCTCGCTGGATGCCCAAGGAAACAAACGCTGGCTGTTGACGACCAAGGTTCCGCTGCGTGACGAAAATGGCGACATCGTCGGCATCGTGGGAATCGGTCGTGACATCACCGCGAGAAAAATTGCCTCCGAAGAACTGCGGACCGCAATGGAAACGGCCGATGCCGCCAATCGTGCCAAGAGCGACTTCCTTGCCAACATGAGTCATGAGATCCGCACGCCGATGAATGCGATCATCGGCATGACCGAACTGTTGCTCGACACCAAGCTTGATGCAACGCAACGCGGTTACTTAAAAATGGTCGGCGAATCGGGCGATTCGTTGCTCGCGATCATCAACGACGTTCTCGATTTTTCCAAGATCGAAGCGGGCATGCTCGACATCGACAGCATGCCATTTGATCTGCGTGAAACGCTCGGCGACACGATGAAAACGTTGGCTGTTCGCGCCCATTCCAAAGGACTCGAACTCGCGTTTCGCGTGGCTCCCGAGATTCCGCCCTATGTCGTCGGCGATGCAGGACGCATTCGGCAAGTGTTGATCAATTTAGTAGGAAACTCGATCAAGTTCACCGAAAACGGCGAAGTCGTGGTGGACGTGGAACTGAAATCACAATCCGACACCGAAATTGAACTGTGTGTTTGTGTGCGTGATACCGGAATCGGCATCCCCGAACACAAATGCGCGAGTGTGTTCAATGAATTCGAACAAGTCGATACGTCGACGACGCGACGTTATGGTGGCACCGGTTTGGGGCTCGCGATCTCGTCGAAACTTGTCGGCATGATGGGAGGCACCATTTGGGTTGAAAGCGAAGTCGGAATCGGCAGCCAATTCTTCTTTACCGTCCAACTGCAAATTGCCGACGAAGACGTGCAATCGACGAACCAACGCGGCATGGTCGTTGTCGGTGGTACCCGTGTGTTGGTCGTCGATGACAACGAAACCAACCGATTGATTCTGCATGAAATGCTGACCAATTGGGGCATGCATCCCACGTTGGCCAGTGGCACCGAAGAAGCCATCACGGAAATCAAAGCGGCAATCGAAACCGAGGCTCCATTCGGACTGACAATCGCCGACGTCAACATGCCCGAACAGGATGGGTTTGAATTCGCAAAACGCGTCCGGAATGAACAGGGCATTGATGACATGCCGATCATCATGCTGACATCGGGTGGACGTATCGGTGACCAAAAACGTCGTAACGAATATCGAGTGACCGATCGTTTGATGAAACCGGTCAAACAATCCGAACTGTTCGATTCCGTCGTCCGGGCGCTTGGGGTTAATGTCACCGAAGACCATCACGAGCAACATCGAAGCGAAGATTTTGACATCCGTCCGCTGAACATCTTGCTCGCCGAAGACAACGTCGTGAATCAAAAGTTAGCGGTCGGCGTGCTGACAAAATACGACCACAAAGTCACAGTCGTGGGTGACGGTCAACAAGCGGTCGATGCGGTCAGCAAAACGGCGTTCGACGTGGTCTTGATGGATGTTCAAATGCCCGAGATGGACGGATTGACCGCAGCACGAAAAATTCGCGAAATCGAACAGCAAACAGGATCCCATGTCCCGATCATTGCCATGACCGCACACGCGATGAAGGGAGATCGCGAAGGCTGCCTCGAAGCGGGCATGGATGAGTATGTCCCCAAACCGATCCGGATTGCCAATCTATTCGAAAAACTTGCTCTGGTTCTAAACAGAACGGATTTCC
>NZ_ANOG01000479.1 GCF_000346295.1 Rhodopirellula maiorica SM1
GGGCTTTTCAACACAACACAAGAAAATAATGTTATCAAACCATTGCGACCCCTTAAGCGTTGCTCGAGTAAGACGCAGATAAGCTACGTGACAACTAAATCACGAGAAAATGAGCGGTCGTTCTACAAGCAACATCCCGATGTCATTCAACTGGAATCGCACTACGAGTCATTGGAACAGTTGGGGATCGAGTTTGGCGAGCATTGCCTTGAGCTGCTTGATTGATTCATTCGTAGTGGTTTCGCCAACCACCGACATTTCGTCAGCGCGAGTGAATTCGGATAGGTCGAACGCGGTGACGTCGGGAGCGATGACAAAGTCGGCGGGCTGCACCCCCACGTCGTTCATGCTGTGTCCCTGAATCATGTGTTGCCGCATGATGACTTGCAACGATTGAAAAAACTTGCTCGCTCGCCGCTGTCGATTACTACGGATCGACATGAAATCTTTCTCTAGCTTGGCGGTTACCGTCGATGCAATGACGAAGTTGCATCCTTGGTCAACCAACGCATTCGCCGGAACATTGTTCAGCAATCCTCCATCGACGACGGCGCGTCCTTGTTTCACGATCGGCAACGCCAACGGAGGCAGATTGATGCTCTCCAATATATTGTGCGTTGCATCGCCTGATTCCCGCTCCAACAGAATGCCATCGACTAAGTCCACCGCCATCGTCGTCATGGGAATCGCGAGTTGCTCCATGCGGAGGTCGTTTAGGTATTTGCGCAGCATCGAATCGAATTGATTGAAGCGATACTTGTGAATCAGGTACCAGTATCCGCCCGCCGGTAACCAGCGAAAAAAACAGCTCGGCGTGAGGTCTGTTTTGAAACATTCCGTGGCGTAGTCGGGATCCATGCCTGCCGCGTAAACCGTTCCGGTCATCGCACCGGCGCTCGTGCCGGCAAGTCGGTCGACAAAAATGCCATTCTGTTCCAAGCATTTCAGCACACCCAGATGAGCCATGCCTCGCGCGGCACCACCACCCAACGCGATGCCAATCTGCACGCCTCGCAAATAATGAATGATCCGCTCCAGTCCTCGTTGCAACAGTTTTCCGTGCTGCAATGACGGTTGGCCCTCATAGGTTTTGAAATCGCCTGCGGATAGTTCATTGAGTTTTGGAACATAAGGTGGTACCGGATTGTCGAAGGTGAGATGCCATACGATCCGCACTTTTTCTCGCAACCACGGAGCATCACGTCCTAGAATCTCGAGTTGTTGAACGGCATCGGCGACATCCGCCGAAGTGATGCACCACAGCACCACTTCGGAATAGCTCAGCAGTCGGTTCAGATCGTCTTGCGAGTGATCCGCACGGACATCGATAAACAATCGCCCTAATGCGGACCATTTTTGTAAGGTGCTTGTGATCGCATCCTTTGAAATCAGCTGACCGTTTTCGTAAAGCGGATAAAAAACAATTCCTTCGTCGGATGACCAGTGATTCTCGTCGCCCGCCACATAAACGGGTTCATCGAGTTGTCGCAGTCGACGGGTTAGATCGACAGCCAAACAGCGGCTTGCATCCGATTGATGCACGACTCCGACCACCGCCGGCTTGGGCAGGTCCCGATCGATTACGACTAATCGCTTCACCACGTTTGCCGCGGCAGCGAACATGGAACGTTGGAACTCTTGATGCTTTGTCGTCAGCCGCAGCAATTCGTCCATCGTAAAGTGGATCACCGTTGTGGGCTCAATCGCAGAGACTTGCAAATGTGAGGACTCGGGAAGCACGACCGAGAAGAGTCCCAGCACTGAACCGCGACCAAACTTTTCGCGATGGATCTGCTTGTCCAGCCGATCGAACAGTAACGCTTCGAGGCTGCCTTCGATCACAAAGTAAACGTTGGTGAATTCGGCGTTGACAGAGATCACCTCGTCGCCGGTGGCGAATTGACTTGTTTCCGCCTCCGCTGCGATGTCCTCGATCACCTCCTGCGACAATTGGCGAGCCCAGTCCAATCGCTGCAGCTCAACGCAAAGCCGATGTCGGTCCAGAGTCATAGCAGTCCTTTCGAAAGCAGATGGCAAACGATCCCCATTACGTCAACTCAGACTCGGGGAATGCCACTGTTAGCCCAACGTCTTTGTTAAGCGGCTAGGCAGGAGTCTTTCCGTATTTTAGTCGCTAGCCACTTGTTGATTTAATGAGCCACTCGCGTGTGAGCGGCCGGGTTCCACGCATTACCCGGTGCCTTACGGCCCACGGCTCACCGATGCGATTTGCATTTCGACTAAATCAACAAGTTGCTAGCCACGGTTTCGACATTCAACCGAGCCTAGCGACCGAGAGCCAATCCGAAAATCGACTCACCCGAGTACAACGGCCCTTCCGGGCCGTTGCCAAGTTTTCCCTACTGGGCCATCGCAAAGTAGTGCTTTCATGATGCCGGCTACAAGAGGTATGGTCTCTGCAATGAATTCTTCTGGGTGGACCCTATGCCTCCGTGCCAGCGGTACCTGTACAACCGATATCCTGTCCACTCGTATGGCATCCTGCTGATACTATCGTTGTCATTGCAACCCGATCTGCAATACATCAGGAATCTATCCGGATTCGCTTGCCATCGGAACGAGATTCGAACTGCACCTCTAGTGTGGCCTATCCATCAAGAAAGTACGACGGCCTTTCCAGGCCGTCAAACTCAGCGACAGCCTGGAAAGACTGTCCTACGATTTGTATTCAGCAAGTTTGTCCGAATTGAGTCTTGCAAAACAAGTCACAACGACTGGCTCGAATGCCGTCAATCATTTGGGCTTAGTCTGCATCCTTGTTCCGACGTCTAATTTTCTGATTAAAAGTCAGCGCTATACTTGCTGACCATTTCCCGCCGGACGGCCGCTGTTTGTTCATCGATTTGATTCCACAATTGCTGGACGTTCGAAGCACCCTGGGTGCGCTCTTGGTACGGATGATTGCATCACTTTGGCCTTTCGCTTGTAGTGATGCGGTCATTGGATTGACGCCGACATAGGTGCTGGGAACACCATACATGCCGCCGTTATAACCCATGCCGGCTCGGTATCCACCGACGGCCATACCGTAACCGCTCGAGGAGGGTTGGTTGCTGCGCGTTCGCACCGACGTCCGCATGCCGACACCTTTCATGGTCATCTCGCCTTGCCGTAACATCGCGGCCATGTTGGCTCCATAGTCAACCAGCATCTCATCGACATTCAGAATCGACATGCGATCGATTTTGCGAGCGTACTTGTCATACCAAATTGCGGCTTGGCCAAAGGTTTTGACGTGATCCCGTTTGGGTTTACCGCGAAGATCATCCAACAGCGTCGTGATCTGCGTGAAATAAGCTTGAGAAGCCAGCAGTTTCGCTTTTCCTTCGGGATCCGCGCCGGGCGAAGTCGCTTCTAACATTGCATCGGTCAGAGAAGGAGGAAGCTCTAGCACACTCATCACGCGACGCATTCCGTTTAGCGAGAAGGTGCCTCGGAGCATAAATGAATTGCCTTGGATCGAAGGCTGCCAGTTTTCCAGGTCGTCGATGTATCCGCCATTGTTTCTCAGCACCTCCAACAGCAACGGTTTGCCAACCTCCGAAAGCAACGTGGGCGGCTCCGAAAAGTCGACACGAATCGCTCCGACCGTCTTGTCCCCCACGGTGATGCCTAAAGTCATGCCCCGCGCGCCCGCGATCAGTTTCGCAAACGAATCTACGGGCAAGTCAACGTCTTTGAGTGACTCCATGGACGTCATCTTTTGCTTGACCTGATGTTCGGCGATATGTCCGCCAACGTCGACCGCCATGACGATGGGTGTGCCGAAGTCTTTGGCATAACTGAACGCTTTTTCCAGATAGTCGGGCAGTTTACTGGATGCCCCGACATCGGTTGACCGCAGCCAGCGGGCAACGTCTTGGCGGTTTGCCGGGGTTGCATGCGCCAACAGGTTATCCATCAATTGCACGACATAGGTGTCATCCGGCAGCCGCGTCGCGGCCCGCCCTTCGATGTTGTCCATCGAACCGCCGTACCGAGCGGCGACTTCGGTGACGTTATAGTCATTGTGCATTTTCATCATGCCGAGTTCATGCACCGTTTTGTGGTATTCCAGGTCGGTGCGGGCTGCCAAAATCACGGCCTCGGCACCGGGAGGTGTCGCAATCATACCCGCGTCAAAAGCGGCTTTCCGACGCGCCATCCACCGCTCACGATTGGCCACTGGCGAGCCGAACATTTTGTGCAGATCGATCAACACGAGCATGTTGGTGTCTTGCGGAATCCGGTATTTCATCCCCTCGTATTGAGCCGAACCGACACCGGAGGTTGCTAATATCGAAAGCAAAATTGCGAAACAGATAAGACGGTTCATGGAAAAGCTCAATTCAAGTGAGTGGGATTCGATGCCAATGACACCTCCGCTTGGCCCCTGTCGTAGCGTCATCGAGATACCAAGATTATAAACGGATCAGACAACCGGTTTCCGTACTTCCGTGTTCTCATCCTGAAATCTTCATTAAATCCCGTAGTTGAACATGTTCGACCAAGGCCCACTTCACCAGAATTCGCCGCCAGCCGAATCAGCACGCAGAGATAAACTGCAAACACCGCTGTTTGATATTGATCGATCAACGCAGCAGAAAATACAGACGGTTTCACTGCTGGTGCTGGCGGTGCTCGGATCGATTTACCTGATCTACTGGCTGCGACCGGTCTTGGTGCCATTCGTGGTGGCCTTATTTGTCGTCAGCGGCCTTAGTCCGATCCTGGCGGTGCTGGAGCGAACCTTGGGAGTCACGCGGATTGTCGCCGCTGCGATCACGTTTCTCTCCGGGGTCGCTTTACTAATCATGTTCGGGATGGCAATTTCGATATCGATGACCGATCTGACCAAAAATGGCGGACGATACATTGATCGGATCGAAGCGATTGCCCAGCAGATTGATCAGCACACTTTTCTTGATCTTAACTTCCGTCGACAGCAAAACGGCGAGATCGTACCGGTCGCCGATCCACAAAACGTGCCCGATCAAGTGTTGTCGCCGGTTGACGTTCTGCCAGTAACGCCGGATGACGCGGACCAGGCGTCCGAGGAGACGGACGCTCTATCGTCTGACGGACAAGGCGTTGCGTCCAGCGGTGATTTGATCGATCAAACCGAAACGCCAACGGCAATGACCGATGGGGCGGGGATGGATGCTGCAGATATCCCTCCGGTGAATCCAGGTGGCCCACAAAAGTTAGTCGAAACCCTTGCCCGGCAAGGCATCGCGATCGTGTCGCAATCACTTTTCAGTCTGGTATCGACCAGCGTCGTGGTTTTGATCTTCGTGTTCTTTCTGTTGTTGGGTACCCCGGTACTGGTGTCGTCCAACGAAACGATCCAAGAGATCAACCATCAAGTACGGGTGTACTTGGGACTAAAAACGATCATCTCGATCTTCACCGGACTGGCGTTTGGATTGGCGCTGCGACTGTTTGGTGTGCCGATGGCGTTTACGTTTGGCGTGTTGGCGTTCCTGCTGAATTTTGTGCCCAACGTGGGTCCGATTGTGGCAAGTCTGTTGCCAATTCCGCTGATCATATTTGATCCCAGCGGCAACTTGGCCTGGATGCTTTCCGCGATCGGTGTGACATCGATGATTCAAGTCGCCAGCGGAAACCTAGTTGAACCGAAACTGATGGGGGAATCATCGGATTTGCATCCCGTCGTTGTGCTACTTTCGCTGATGTTTTGGGGCATGATGTGGGGGATCATTGGTATGTTTTTGGCGACGCCGATTGCGGCGGGGTTCAAGATTGTCTTGGAACGATTTGACGAGACCAAACCGCTAGCCGCCTTCATGGCCGGCCGCTCCGCTCGCCCGCCACGTCCCGAAACCGAGGCGTTGATCAAGCCCGATTCGTCACCCGCAGGCCCCGCAAGCAGCTCCTAACCCAAGCCCCAAACTTCCACCGCCGCCATCTCCTGAAACCGAGACACGCCAAGCACACAACCCCGTTCTCGCTGATGGGTATTGCCCGTGAGCGTGAGAGAAGCATCGTGATCAGGACGATTCAATGCACACCACGAATTTGCGAGACCGTGTCGGTTGAATCCGCCATGCTCGTGACAATGCGATCGTTTCACACCGGATTCATACACCGTTTGTCGAAACGATGCTCGAATAGCGAGGTACATGGGTGTATGGAAATGGTCGATGGACGGACAACAATGCTTCGATGATGAACGTCTCGCAAAGTATATTGACTTACTTGCCCAGTGCGCGTCGTCGGGACGCGGCGTGTACGTTACGTTTTAGAATGCCAATGACAATGGGTTGGACGCAGAGGCCTCGAAAGCGTTTTTGTTGTGATTGCCACGAGACTTGGATTCGAATGGGTTGTGGCTACGGACGAACAGGGATCAGATTTCGCGATCAAACATCCGTCGCTGATGGTTTTGGCGTTTCCGCGCGACATGATTGTGAAATGGGTCGAGACCGGTGAAGCAATCAATATGACGGAGTTGTACCACGGGGTCGTCTCTGCACTTGAAGAACAGATCACCGACCAAGAGATTCATGATGGAACACCGAAGCGAACACGGAGTCGCGCGACTGGCTGAACTGGCATTTGGAATGCGACCGGCCGAAGAGCTCTAGATCTGAAAAATGACCCACATCAAATGATGAACCTAGTCGACATCGTCGCCTTGAGTGGTGACGCCTTCGATGATGAGAGGAAGTAGGGTAGGCAGTGTCCACCCTACTGGAACTCCCAGCGTTTGACCGACTTCTTCGTTTTCGCATCAAGGTAGTCGATGGATTGGATCTCCACCGGCCCATTTTCTAATGGAAGATACAGACGAATGATCTGCGTCGTTTTCTCAATCGGCAAATCGATCGACAGATTTTGCCACTCGGACCCTGCAGGAAAATTAAAATTCACGACCTGTCCCTGTGCAGGGAAATCCTCCTGAGCCGCCAGCTTCCACTGCACCTTCCCTGCACCTCCACTCTTACTCCGAGCCCGTAAACGCAGAGTCAACGGCATCCGCGTTTTGATCTGAGCCGTGCCGAGGAAAGGATTTCGTTTTCCCGGCTCCATCGTCGCTACCAAGGCTCCGTTCTTTAGCTCGACCGTGCACATCTTTGGTACGAGCCCGGCATCAAGAGCCCGAGTCGCCCTTGCGACCTTCGGTGTATAAGCTGGATTCGGTTTGGGTACCAGCGCACCCGTGTCGGCGATGAATCCGTCGATCAACGCATCGAGTTCCTTCACCTTGTCCGGCATGGCTGCGGCCAAGTTATTCGTCTCACCGATATCCTTGGTCAGGTTGTAAAGCTCGCGCACCTCGGGGTAATCTCGATGCGGCTCGAAGCGCCGGATCAGTTTCCACTCCCCTTTCCGCACGGACACCGCTGGAACGATGTGAGGAAACCAGGTGAAGTAAGCCTCACGATCGAGACGGCCGGTTTGCTTCAACACCGGTAGCAACGACAGACCGTCGACGATGTAATGGACTGGCAACTCGATGTTCAGCGCGTCGAGCACGGTGGGATAAAGGTCAATCGCTCCGACAACCGTGTTGTCGGTTGTGCCCGGTTTGATCTTGCCCGGCCAACGCACCATCAATGGCACACGTTGACCGCCCTCGTAAATGCGCGCCTTGCCTTCGCGCAAAGGTGCATTGTTGGTGGGGCCTTCACCTCCGGCCCACTTCCGCCACTCCCGAATCGCCGCCATCTTCGGGTGATTCTCACTCAGTTTGGCAATCTTACGGTCGTCTTCTCGATTGCTATGCACATTGCCGCCATTGTCCGAATAGAAAATGAACAGCGTGTTCTCGGTCAGGCCTAATTCATCTAACTTGGCCATCACCCGACCAAGGCTTTCATCCACACTCTTGAGCATCGACGCCATGATCGGATTGTGTTGTTCACCCCGCGGATCTTTCTTCTTCGCAAACTCGGCCGTGTATTCCTCCTTGTGCCCCCACGGCCCATGCACACCGTACTGCCAGAGGTTCAGGTAGAAGGGTTCGTTCTGATGTGCCTCGATGAACTTCAACGCCTCATCCGTCAGACGATCCGTGATGTATTCCCCGTCTGGCCCATCGGTGATGTTGCCCACATGATGCTGCCCCGTCGGGCGTCCTTCGATCGAAACGCCGTAGGGTGAAAAATAGCTCGGCGGCCCTGGATCTGGCGCGCATGCCCAAGTCGTTTCGAAACCGTTTTGGTCGGGTCGATTCTCGGGCATCAAACCAAGGTGCCATTTGCCAAAGTGCCCAGTCCGATAGCCTGCGTCCCGCAATACCTCGGCCAATGTCACGATTGCCGGATCGATGAAGTTCTTGCTGTTTGCAAAGATGAACTGCGAGGCTGGTGATGCCTTCTCGGGATAGGGAGAAGCATCTGGTGCCGCCGGCGGTTGATGGCCACTTGCCGAGGTGACGCGATGACGTGCTGAGTGTTGCCCCGAGAGAATTGAGCACCGCGTTGGGGAGCACAGTGGCACGGCATAGGCATCGGTGAATCGCATCGCCTGTTTCGCCAATCGTTCCATGTTTGGCGTCTCGTAGTACTGCGAACCATAAGCAGAACTATCCATCCAGCCCATGTCATCGACGACAAAGAGCACGACGTTAGGTTGATCCTTAGCCGCAGCAGGAACATTCACAACCAATAACAACGCAGTCGCGGCGATCCAAGTCAATTTCATTACAGTACTCATCGTCGTTGAAGTAGGGTGGACACGCCTCAGGTCAGTTCAGTTCGCGTCGGATGACTTGAGAGAGTCGATGTAGGCTTTGGAAGCGGCTTCGAGTTGGGTAAGGCCTGGAGAAGCTTGATGCTCATAGTCTTTGATGGCCTTGCCTGCGTCAACGACAGCTCTGTTGCGAGCCTGAAACTCGGGATCGTTGTTCAGGGACTTGCGGACGGCGTTGCGTTTCTCGATGGCGGCGTCCACGCTTTCGAAAGCTTCGGGAAAGCAGGCTTCGAGCGCGGCCTGAAGTCGGGCGGTTTCGGCGATCAAGGCAGCGAGTTGCTTGTCACCGGCGGCTTCGAGCTTGGCGCGGACCAAACCCAGTTCCGACGGGAACCGGTTTCTGTTGACTCCATCCTCTTTCAGACGCGCAAGTTCGGGCTTTTGGGAGCGGGCATCCTGGGGGGCATCCTGGGGACAGAGCACCTTAAGGGATGGTGCGGTGTAGCAAAGCGATCGTGTTACACCAGCTTCATACACCATTTGCCGCAAAGGTGTTCGAAAAGAGAGGCCGAAAGGACGGATCAGGGACGCTCCATGGATGGACGGGATTGCCGTGAAAACACGAAAAAACCCGCTTCCGACGCGGTGAATTGCGCTGAAAGCGGGTTTAAGTACACCCGGAGGGATTCGAACCCCCAACCCTCGGTTCCGAAGACCGATGCTCTATCCAGTTGAGCTACGGGTGCGTGATGCCCAGAGTTTAGCTTCCGCTGCCGCTTCGTCCAAGTGTCCTCTATTCGGTTTTTTTCACTTGCCTATCTTACCATGACCCCCGCCCTCGCTTGCTGGTTCACTTTGACGCCATTCTATTAGGTAAAAACCTGGTTTCATGGTGATCATCGGCAAGGAGAGGGCTGATTTATGGCAACCCAATCAGAATCAAGGCAATCGAAAACAAGTTCCAAATCCAGCCGCGCGGAGACGAAAAGCCGTACGAACGCAAAAAGTAGGACTGCAAAACGTAAAAACAGCAAAGGAAACCCGTTCCACCAGCGACTTGCCTCGCTGACCTACTACCAGGCCTGTCAATTACTCGGTGAACAAGGCCCCGAACTGATCCGCCAAAGCAACCGGGCCTTCGAAATCGATTCCGAAGAAGATGTGTTCCTCGGCGGCGACCTGTACCGCGTTCGCTTCCAAGACCCTGACGTCCCGGGCGGCCGCGCCATCGCGACGTTTACTTTGCAATCGGCTCGCTCCAAACAAATCCAAATCAATTGTGATCAGTGTGATACCTCGTGTGTCCATCTGGCCGCCGCGCTGAGCCATCTGCTGGATGCCAAAAGTGTTCTGGGGCTGGCAGCACCACCGGATGAATCGGTGCCACTGGAAAATTTGACTTACGATGAATTGCACGAACGGGCCTTGGCCGAGCGACGGCAGCGGGCAGCGGACGAATCGATGACGGTCCGCACTACGGATGCGGCAAAACCTTGGACCGACTATGTGGTCACCAGTAAAACATCCGGCAAGTCGTATCGGGTTGCGCTGAGAGGCACCGAGCCAGGCCAGTCGTATTGTTCTTGCCCCGACTTTCGCACCAATTCACTCGGAACGTGCAAGCACGTCATGCATGTGTTGGACAAAGTTTCGCGGCGGTTCAAAAAGACGGAGCTAGCGAAACCGTATCGACGCAGCAATTTGTCACTGCGTCTACACTATGGCGACGATTTTGGTTTGCGATTCAATTTGCCCACTCAGCTCGATCCGACCATCGAAGAAATCGTCGACCAAGCAGGCGAGCAATCTTTGCGTGATGGGCAAGAGGCAATGCGGCGGATCGAGGCGCTCGAGCATGCCGGTCACCACGTTCATCTGTATCCTGACGCCGAGGATTATCTTCAGCGTTCCCTGGTACAAACGCATCTGCAATCGCAATGCGACGAAATTCGACGCAATCCGGCCAAACATCCGCTACGAACCGAGCTGCTCGACGCCAAGCTGTTGCCCTACCAGCTTGATGGGATCGCGTTTGCCGTGGCAGCCGGGCGTGCGATCCTGGCCGACGACATGGGACTCGGCAAAACGATTCAAGGGATCGGTGTCGCGGAATTGCTCGCGCGATGGGCCGACATTAAACGTGTGTTGGTGATCTGTCCCGCATCGCTGAAGAGTCAATGGAGAAGCGAGATCCAGCGTTTCAGCGGTCGCAGCGTGCAAATGGTGCTAGGAACGGGGGCCGAACGAGCGGAACAATATCGCAGCGACGCCTTCTTTACCATTTGCAATTACGAGCAGGTGTTGAGAGATCTGACGGCGATGGAGTCCACTGCGTGGGATTTGATCATCTTGGACGAAGGCCAACGTATCAAGAATTGGGAGTCGAAAACCAGCAACATGATTCGGACGCTGCAGAGCCCGTATCGATTGGTGCTTTCCGGTACGCCGCTGGAAAACAATCTTGGCGAGCTGTTTACCGTAGCACGATTTGTGGACGAACAGCGGCTTGGACCAGCGTATCGATTTTTTCATCGTCATCGAGTGGTTGACGAGAAAGGGAAGACGCTCGGGTACCAACGACTCGATCAGCTTCGCGAATTGATGTCGCCAATCCTGTTGCGGCGAACACGGGGTGAAGTCGCAAAACAATTGCCGGAGCGGACCGATGAAATCGTGCGAATTGAACCGACCGCGGAACAGTTGGAGATTCACGACAGCAACATGGCAGTGGTTGCCCAAATCACGGCGAAGAAGTTCCTGACCGAAATCGACATGTTGCGTCTGCGTCGTGCTTTGGCAAGTGGCCCGAATGGTCGCCGACAGCACCGTACTTATCGATCAACAGGAACAAG
>NZ_ANOG01000480.1 GCF_000346295.1 Rhodopirellula maiorica SM1
TGGGATCCGCGACCGCTCGCGAGCTTGCTCGACAGTCGATCGAGTACCGAATCGTGGAGAAAAATGCGAAACAAAAGGATGAGGACAGCAGGCTGATCATGGGCGACGCCGCCGACCTGGAAATCATGAAGCAGGCCGGAATCATGGAGTCACCTGCCGTGGTGATTACCACCCACGACGACGCGTTGAACGTCTACTTGACGCTGTATTGTCGTCGACTGCGCGCGGACATTCAGATCATCAGCCGCGCGACGCTCGAACGTACGGTTCACACCTTGCATCGCGCCGGAGCCGATTTCGTGATCTCGGAGGCCTCGATGGGAGCGAACGCGATCTTCAATCTACTCCGCCGCAGCGACGTGTTGCTGTTGGCCGAAGGGCTGGATGTGTTCAAGGTGAAGATCCCGCCGTCGCTTGCCGGCAAGACCTTGACCGAGACTGCGATCCGCCAAAGGACTGGATGCAGTGTGATCGCCATTCACACAGACGCGGGAGTGCAAGCGAATCCGGATCCCAACACCGCGCTGCCCGCAGACGGGGAAATCGTCGTGATCGGCAGCGACGATTCGCAACAGCAATTCTTGGATCAGTATTTGAATCGCTAGCTGCGGTCGACTTTCAGCAAGTTAGCTGCTTTGGCGCTAGCCACGGTTCATTCGGCACGTTAACCGCTTTGGCCAACGAGATTTCACCGCCTATCGTCGCTAGGTATTCATGTCGCCCCTTCAGGGCTTCGGAATTGTTGTGGTTCCCGCAACCACGGGTTTGCACCCGTGGCTGCAGCATGCCGTCCCGTTGGGACTGGAACCCGTCGCACCGCTAGCGCCGGTAAGATGCAG
>NZ_ANOG01000481.1 GCF_000346295.1 Rhodopirellula maiorica SM1
TAGCCGCCGAAACTCGCTCGAACGTACGAGCCGCCTCCGCCACCGGAGCGTCCTCCGCAAGCCGACGCAAGCGAACCGTTGCTGGTGGTCAGAGCGATGGTGGTGACGGCGATGGCGAGCGTTTTGAATGAGCGTTTCATGATTTCGATTCCTAAGCTGAGTTGGACTGAAGTTGAGTGAGAATCAGTCGGGTGATCTGGGGTTAACCATCCGCCTGATAAATAACCAAGCGAGAGACTCGGAAAAGCGTTACACGATCTCTTACGAATTTTTTCGTAGTGGACGAGGTAACGAGTCCTGCAGCACGGGACTCGTTACCTCGTCCACTACCGGAATTTGCGGCCTTATTTGGCGAGCAACCTGCCTATTTGGCGAGCCACGATGCCAAGGTTTCTTTTGCGGTTTTCTCGTCTTTGCTGGGATTCAGTTCCTTGTGCATCGCTCCGGCAATGCGTCCGACGTATTCGATCGTTCCTTGAACTGCTTCCGACGGTGCGGTCGCATCGAGCTTGGCAACGAATAGGATCATGTGTTCACCGGACGAATTCTTTTCGACGGCCCATGAGCCCATTTTCGTCGCCGAGCTTTGTCGAAGCAGTCGCATCATCAGCTCGCTATTCGGAGCGTCTTTAGAAACCGAAACGAGCGACCAGATCTTTCGCACATCGGCTCGTTTGAAGTACTCGGTCTCTTTGGCCACAAAAACGACTTGCTTTTTGCCGCCGGAAATCTCCTGTTCGACTTGGTAATGCCCCGTCGAGTGCTTGGTGTGTGCGATATTGGCGGCCTCCAGCAGATCCTTGGTCGGCAGCGGGGCTTCTTTCCAAGATCCGTCGATGAACGCTTTGATTTCGGTCGCGTCGACGC
>NZ_ANOG01000482.1 GCF_000346295.1 Rhodopirellula maiorica SM1
CGTGTTCCGCTCTCGGTTCCCAAATCGTGTAGCTCTAAAAAACGATTCAGCTTTCGGATCGCCATCTTGTTTCGATGTGCTAGTGCCGCCGCGACTTTATGAGCTCGCGCTGCCACGATCGCATCGTAACCGGCGAACCGCCACAGCGCCGCTCGCTTCTTATCGGCCCACTTTTTTCGGTAACTCTCGAACCGCTGCATTTTCCCCCGACCTTCGATCTGGTCGCCATGCAGCATCACCGTGTCTCCGATGCGAAGCACGTCGCCGGCAAACGTAAAATTTGACTCCGACTCGGTCTGCTGCCGTAACTTTCGACAAAAAAATCGGGCTGGCGTCATGATTGCCACACAAGAAAACAAATTGCTTCTCGGGGTATTCGTTTCGCCACTGCTGTAAGTAGTCCAACGAAAAGTCGACTGCCTCGACTTCGCTGGAAAAACGTGACCATCGGAAATCGAATAGATCGCCCCCCCAAACCACCATCTCGTTACGCTCGATCAACGAAGCGATTTGGGTGTGGTGCTGCTCTGCCGTACTCCGCGTGCTCATCAGATGTAAATCCGAGATGAACACCGCCTGCTTAGGCATTCGATCGTGAGGCCAAACGTAGATCATGTCCGCTGCCTTATTTCCAATTGCGATAACGCTGGATCAATCCATTGGTGGAACTGTCGTGCGACAGCGACGCGTCGCTCGATTGCAACTCCGG
>NZ_ANOG01000483.1 GCF_000346295.1 Rhodopirellula maiorica SM1
GACAATCAAGACCGCGCAAACGCAAGGCATCCAAGCGGCAAGTCAGTTGCTGCCCGCGATCTACCTCGAACGCCAAATGCAACTGGAAGCATCGGATTTGCATCAGGTAGAGCGGCAGGAAGACTTGGCGGATCGATCAATGTGGCGAAACGATTCCAAGCAACTGCAGGCACATGAGCGGTTGCTGGAAGCGAGAATCCGACTGCAAGGCCTAAAGGAGAGGCTGGGCAAACAGCTGTTTCCGTTGGTAGAAGAAGAGAAACTGTTGTCCAATCAGTACGGCGACAGCTATCCGTCGCTACGAGAATTACGCAAGAAAATAAACCAAATCCGTGACCTGTATGACGAGCAAATAAAATCGGTCGAGGCGGAAATCGCCCTTGAGAGTCGATTCGTCGCTGGCTCGGCGATTGGGATCTCCGCTTCAGAAACCAGGGCACCCGACGCCGCGACAAACGCGACCGATGCGATGGAAAGCAATGAGTCTAGGTTAGCCGAGTTGATCGACTCATACATCAGCTCATTGCAACAGGATTTGGCCGACCTGGATGCGACCGACCTCACCTTGGCCTCGCAATATCAGTCGATGACGCAGCGGATGGAGCAGCACCGAGCCAAAGTTCGCGAATCAGAGCTTTATCAGAACGAGCATGATCATTTAATGGACGAAATCGCACTGACGCAACGACGTTATGACGCTTTGATAAGTCAACTCGGCCAGTTTGACATTAACAAGGACTACGGAACTTATCGCACCACTGTAATTTCGCCGCCAAGCACGCCGTCTCGGATTGCTCCTAACGCTCTGATGATCACGCTGACATCTGGTATGATCGGATTGCTGTGCGTATTTGGCTGGGTAGGGTGTGCCGAAATCGCCGATCGCACCTACCATAATCCTGATGCGATCCGTGATTTGGGCCTTCCCATTCTCGCCAAGATCCCTGAACGCAATCGGGATCGCAAACGTTTCCAACCGCGCCAACCGCAAACGCTCTGTACGGTTCACGAACCTGAATCGGCCGATGCCGAAGCCTATCGGTCGGTCCGGACGGCACTGGACTGTATCAATCACACCGGCACCAACATGGTGATTCAAGTAACCAGCCCCATGGCGGGTGACGGCAAATCGACTTTGGCTGCCAATCTAGCGGTCTCGATTGCCCAGTCCGGTAAACGTGTGCTATTGATGGATACCAACCTCCGTACGCCGACAATGCACAATCTATTTAGCAGCGCCAATCACATCGGATTGTCAACGCTGCTCAGCGGGCACTCCACACCACGTGACGTCATTCGAGAAGTGAATACGGCGGGACTGTACCTGTTGACCGCTGGACCGCTGCCGAAACGTCCGGCGGACCTGATTGCCTTGCAGCGATTCGCTCGCTTCATCGATTGGCTAAGAGACCGATTTCAATTTGTGATCATTGATACACCGCCGATCCTATTGGCCAGCGAATCACGTGTGATTTCGGTATTGTCGGACGGCGTACTATTGACCGTCCGTTCGCATCACAACGATCCTGCAGAGACCCAGCAAGCGTGTGAGTTGCTTGAAATCGCAGGAGCCAACGTGTTGGGAGTGGTGGTCAACGAAACGACTTGCGGCACATGTCGTCGTCGCAGCTTTGCACCGCCCCAGATCATGAATACATCTGCTGTTCCAACCGCCATCAAACGGCGTGTCCATTAGTACCACCAAGACAAAACCACCGAAATTGAGACTGCAGAACTTAGCGGTACATTCTTGAGTTCTGACACAAAAAAAGACGGCGGTGATTTTAAATCACCGCCGTCTTATTAATGAACAATCGATCGTGACCCAATCTATCGTGACCACATAACGGATGGGGGCATCCGATCCGGTTTAAGAACCTTGCTGTTCGCCGCCACCGCTGCTGCTTCCGCCGCCGAACATGTTGTCCAAAGCTTCGTTGCTGGCAGGTGCCGCCGGCGCATCGCTGCTTTCGCTGTCCATTGCCGGAGCATCGGTTGGTGAAACATCCAGCGGTGAAATGGTTGGCGCCGCCGGTGCCGCAGGAGCTTCTTCGCCTGCATTGAGCAGTGGGAAGCTTTCTTCGAGTGATTGAACCGGTGCCGCAGCCAACTCTTCCAATGCTTCGCGACGGTAATTCACTTCGCCATCTTGGAAAATCCGGAAACCGGTACCCGCAGGAATCAAGTGACCGAGGATCACGTTTTCCTTCAATCCCACCAACTTGTCGACCTTGCCCGCCAACGCGGCCTCGGTCAAAACCTTGGTGGTTTCTTGGAAGGACGCGGCACTGATGAAGCTGTTCGACTGAACCGCAGCCTTGGTGATTCCAAGCAACTGAGTGCTCGCCGTCGCCGACTTCGGACGCTTGCCCTTAGCCGGCGTTCCGCCCAATGCTTCGATCTCAGCATTCGCTTGCTCGAACGTATCCTTTGGAATAATCGTGCCTTCGCTGTAATCGCTATCGCCCGGGTTGGCGATCTTGATGCACTTGGATAGCTCTTGGTTTGCTTTGCGGAATTGGAATCGGTCCATCACCAATCCAGGCAACAGGTTGGTATCGCCAGGATTCTCGATCTTCACCTTGCGAAGCATACGAGCGATGATGATTTCACAGTGTTTATCGTTGATTTCCACTCGTTGGGATTGATAAACCTGTTGAATTTCATGCAGCAAATATTGTTGCACTGCTTCTTCACCGGAGACACGCAAGATGTCGTGAGGCACCAAGGGGCCATCGACCAGGGCTTGACCGGCACGCACGATGTCACCGCTGTGAACTTGGAAATGCTTACCGTGAGGCACGAGGTGTTCACGTTCGATTCCAGATTCACTGCGAACGACAATGGTTCGTTTACCACGTTTTTTCTCCGCCAAGATTTCGACTTCGCCGTCGATTTCCGCGATGACCGCAGGATCCTTCGGCTTACGAGCTTCGAAAATCTCGGTAACACGAGGCAGACCACCGGTAATGTCAGAAACCCCACCGGTTTCACGCGGCATTTCGGCAAGCACCATACCAGGCGTAATTGCGGCGCCTTCTTTGGCCATGATCATCGCCCGTTCCGGCAGATACTGCACGTCGAGTGCTTTACCTTCCATGTCTTCGATCACAATTTGAGGGTGCAAGTCACCCTTGTGATCCACGATCAGCATACGGATGTTACCGCTCGCTTCACGTTCTTGACGCATCGTTTCGCCTTCGACAACGTCTTCGAAACGAACGCGGCCTTCAACTTCCGACAAAATCGGAATCGAATACGGGTTCCATTCGCACAGGATTTGACCTTCGCTAACGGTATCGTTTTCTTCGACCATCAATGTCGCCCCGGTGGGAACCGGATACGATTCGATTTCACGACCGCGATCGTCGACCAACGAGATTTCACCGTTTCGCGTCAATACAATATTGCGGCCTTCGGTATTTCGAACCGCACGCATTCGTGTCAGACGAACGATACCGGACTTCTTGCTCTTGATGTCCGACTCTTCCATCTGCTTGCTCACGCTACCACCGATGTGGAACGTACGCATGGTCAGCTGAGTTCCGGGTTCACCGATACTTTGTGCCGCGATGATTCCGACCGCCATCCCTTCTTCGACCATCGCACCGGTGGACATATCCATCCCGTAACAACGGCGACAGACCCCTAGAGGTGCATCACAGGTCATCGGAGTACGCACTTGGATCTTCTCGAGTCCCATTGCTTCGATGCGACGTGCGATCTCAGGCGTGATCATCTGGTTTTCGGCCACGATCACTTCATCGGTCACAGGGTTCACGATCGATTGGCGACTGATACGTCCGTTGATCGAATCGACCAAACTGACTTCGACCTTTTCACCACGGTAAACCACCCCTTTGGTGATCCCTTGCGTCGTCCCACAGTCGTCCATCGTGATGACCACGTTTTGGGCAACGTCAGCAAGTTTACGAGTCAAGTAACCGCTATCGGCCGTCTTCAGTGCCGTATCGGCCAAGCCCTTACGAGCACCGTGCGTCGAACTGAAGTATTCCAATACCGACAAACCTTCGCGGAAGTTCGCCTTAATCGGAGTTTCGATGATCTCGCCGGTCGGCTTGGCCATCAAACCACGCATCCCCGCCAGCTGTCGAATCTGTTCGATACCACCACGAGCACCCGAGTGCGACATCAAGAAAACAGGGTTCACATACCATCCGCCTTCGCGAATGTCGTTTTCCATCGCTTTCATCATGTCGGTCGTGATCGATTCACGAGCCTTGGTCCATTCATCGAGAACTTGGTTGTAACGCTCTTTACCGGTCATCAACCCGCGATCATAAGCCTTCTTGTGCTTCATCACCTCTTTTTCAGCATCGCGAATGAAGCTGAGTTTGGTATCTGGAGTCACCAAGTCATCGGTTGCAAACGACAAACCGCTTCGCGTCGATTCGCGGAAGCCCATCTGCATCATGTCGTCAAGCAAGTGAATCGTGGCCCGACGACCAAGTCGTTGGTAGCAGTCCGAGATGACCTTTGCCAAGTCACCGCTTCGCATCGGGAAGTTGTAATAGTCCATCCCGTCGGGCAGCATTTCGTTGAAACGCACACGACCAGGGGTGGTATCGATGACGGCTCCGTATTTGCCGGAGTCGTCCTTGGTTTTCAACTTCTGGAACTTCGGCAATCGCAGCTTGATCTTGGCATGCACATTGATAATGCCTTGTGCGGTGGCCAAGTCGACCTCGTCATACCCCGAGAACACCATGCCTTCGCCCTTACGGTCGGGCTGCTCCATCGTCATGTAGTAACAACCCATCACGATGTCCTGCGACGGACTCATAATTGGCTTACCGTTCGACGGTGCAAAGACGTTGTTGGTACTCATCATCAACGTATGAGCTTCGACTTGGGCCTCGATCGAAAGCGGCAAGTGAACCGCCATCTGGTCCCCGTCGAAGTCAGCATTAAAGCCTTTGCAAACGAGCGGGTGCAAATGGATCGCGTTGCCTTCGACCAAGGTCGGTTCGAACGCTTGGATCCCCATTCGGTGAAGCGTCGGAGCTCGGTTGAGCAGTACCGGGTGATTGCGAATCACTTGCTCGAGGATATCCCAGACCTCTTCGTCTTTACGCTCAAGCATCTTCTTGGCGGACTTGATCGTGTCGGCATGACCAAGTTCTTTCAAGCGACGAATGATGAACGGTTGATACAGTTCAAGTGCGATCTTCTTGGGCAAACCACATTGGTGCAGTTTCAAACGTGGTCCTACCACGATCACGCTACGTGCCGAGTAATCGACTCGTTTACCGAGCAAGTTTTCGCGGAAACGTCCTTGCTTGCCCTTGATCATGTCGGTCAACGACTTCAACGGCCGGTTGGACGAACCGAGTACCGGTCGTTTACAGCGGTTGTTATCGAACAACGCATCCACCGATTGCTGCAACATCCGCTTTTCGTTGCGAATGATGACTTCCGGTGCGTTCAGATCGACAAGTTTGCGCAACCGGTTGTTGCGGTTAATAATACGACGATATAGATCGTTCAAATCGCTGGTTGCGAAGTTACCGCTATCCAGCAGTACCAAAGGACGCAAATCGGGCGGAATGACTGGAATCACGTCCAACACCATCCACTCAGGACGATTGTCGCTATCTCGAATCGACTCGACGATTTTCAGCCGGTTGATCAAATCCTTTTTCTTCTGCTTCGAACCGGTCTCTTGCAGATCGACACGAAGTTTTTCCGAAAGTGTGACCAAGTCCAACTTGTTCAACAGCTTGCGAACCGCCTCGGCACCCATATCGGCGTCAAAGGCGTCATTGCCCCATTGAACTCGAGCTGCGCGATACTCTTCTTCGGTCAACAATTGACGTTCTTCGAGTTCGGTTTGGCCCGGATCGATGACGACGTAATCTTGAAAGTAGATGACCTTTTCGAGCGAACTGGTCTTCATATCCAACAAGTTCCCCAATCGCGAAGGCATCGCTTTGAAGAACCAAATGTGGACAACGGGGGCCGCCAATTCGATGTGCCCCATTCGCTTACGACGGACACGGCTGTGGGTCACTTTGACACCACAACGGTCACAAATCATGCCCTTGTACTTCATCCCCCGGTATTTACCGCAGGCACATTCCCAGTCCTTTTCAGGGCCAAAGATGCGTTCACAGAAAAGACCGTCTTTTTCCGGACGGTAGGTACGGTAGTTAATCGTTTCGGGCTTCTTAACTTCGCCGAAGGACCAACTTTTGATGTCTTGGGGTCGCGCGAGCGAGATGCGTACCGAAGCGTAGTCGTTGATGCGATCGTAGTTGCTAGTTTCGCTAATCGACATAAATTACAGGCCTTAGAAAGCAGGTTTTTAGGTGTCAGGGGGGGTGGCGACAATCGGATTGAATATCGCAAAGTCATGACCGCAGCGATCCGCTGCGGTTTCAAAACGAGAGAGGACAAGGTTCTCGCAGCGGAGCAATCGGTGCTCCGCCGGCAAAAACCCAATACCTAATACCTCTCTTAAATCGGTCGCTTCTCAAGCTGCATGTTGAGTGCCAAGCCGCGGATCTCGTTCGTCAACACGTCGAAGCTCGCAGGCGTACCTGCTTCCAACGTGTTCTCGCCCTTGACCATCGACTCGTAAATCTTGGTACGGCCTTCGACATCGTCGCTCTTGACGGTCAACAATTCCTGCAGGATGTAAGCGGCACCATAAGCTTCGAGTGCCCAAACTTCCATTTCTCCGAAACGTTGGCCACCGAAACGCGCTTTACCACCAAGCGGCTGCTGAGTGATCAACGAGTACGGTCCGGTGCTTCGTGCGTGAACCTTGTCATCAACAAGGTGATGCAGTTTCAGCATGTAGATGTAACCGACCGTCGTTTCCTGCTCCATCGGGACTCCGGTGCGTCCGTCCGTCAAGCGAATCTTACCGTGAGCAGGAAGCCCGGCTTCGGCGAGGCATTTGTTGATGTCTTCTTCGCTCGCCCCATCGAAAACAGGAGTCAATGCTTGGAAGCCAAGCTTGGCACCCGCCCATCCAAGGTGAGTTTCAAGAATCTGTCCCACGTTCATACGGCTAGGAACGCCAAGCGGATTGAGCATGATTTGGATCGGCGTCCCATCGGGC
>NZ_ANOG01000484.1 GCF_000346295.1 Rhodopirellula maiorica SM1
GTGTTTTCACTTGCGTTTGTCGAGGATGCGTTTCGTCGAAACGTGAACTGATTTCAACTTGTTGGTTCGCTTGGGTGTTTTCTTTTTGGGGCCCCGAATGGATTTGCGATAGCGGCTCATATCCATCCCGCCGATGATCTGACGAACCTCCTGAGCAAAGCCCCCTTGATCAATCTGCTCCATCTCTTCCCAACGCTCGTCGGGTAACACCACCAGCATCCCGTCGGTTGCTGATGCGATTTCGGTAGCCAAGTAATAGTGCGAAAGCATCTCGGCTTCTTCGCGACCATGCTCCGCAGCAATCGCTCCCTTGCTAATCGCAAACGAGTTGTACGCAACCAGCGCACAAGCAAAACAGAACAACGCCGCTTTGGGATAGCACAGCGGTTTGATCTCGCAGTTCATCGCTGTGGTCATGTGGCCAAACGCGGTTTCGATCTTCCACCGAGTCCGGTAAAGATCGGAAACCACTATCGCGTCGGCATCTTCGATCGGAAGATTCGTCAGCAACACGACTTCGAAATCCTTGTCCCGCGTCGGCTCAAACAGATGAACCAGAATGCGGCGGACCGTTATTTGCCTGCCCTCGTATTCGGGAAGAACCAGCTTGTGTTCGTAGATTACACCGGTATCGCTCTCGCCGATCTTTCGCAACTTGCCTTTCTCGGTGCCATGCAGTTTGCTGTGCTGACGAATCACGAAGCATCCGCTCTTGGCGGCAATACTGTAGAGAAACTTCAGTGTGCAGAAATTGCGATCGGCCAACCAAAGCTGTTTCGCCGCGAGCGTTTCGATCACCGCGTCCAGACCACTGAGTTCTTGTGAATAGGCGTCTTCGATGGGAATGAAATCACAAGCGGCACGATAGCGTGGGTCGTAAACGACCAGTGATTTCCCTGGCAGTGGTGCGGCAGTACTGGTGCGGGTTTCTTTGAGACGATGCTCAGTGCCTGAGAGCCAATTGCCATCGAGGATGCGTGTGCTGTAACCAGCCAGGTCGTTGTTTTGGACGCAGCCAATCTCTTTGCAAATCTCGATGGTTTGCCGGTAGGAGTTGCGAACCAGCTGACGCGATAGTCCCAGTTCGACGCCTTGTAGCTTGTCGTAGACGGCCCGGACTGACACGCCTAGCTGATCTTTGAGTGCCTTGTAACCAGCGTTCATGCTTTGATACTTCCCCAGCACCACGCCGCTGACCAATCCGGTTAGGTCAGAGAACTGCAGCGTGCGAACGTACTGCCGCTGTGCTTCGCTTTCAAACAAGCCGTCGAGTTCTTCGGCGGCCAACAGTCGCCGCAGCACCATCTGAGTGACGGTAGCAAAGGGGCGTTTGTCGGCGAACGAGCGAAACAGTGGGTCTGTAAAGAGCGTGCAATTCATAGCAAAGCCTTCCGTGGCAAAGGGCGAAGCGAACTTGCCCTATTTTTACGAATGCCTCAAAATAGGCAAGCTCAGTT
>NZ_ANOG01000485.1 GCF_000346295.1 Rhodopirellula maiorica SM1
AACGACGTGAACGGTTTGTCGATTTAAACGAGATGCAGATTGGATTGATGAGCCGAGGGCCGTAAGGCGCCGGGTACGCGTGGCACCCGGCCGCTGGCGAGAACGCCCGGCTTAGGGTGACTCTAACAACTCGCATTCGTTCTTTTTTTAAGGCCGGAGGCCGGTACAATTTATGCCGGTGGTGTTAACCACCGGTTTGAAATGCAGCAAATCCAAGGCCGGAGGCCGACACATTTACTCACTCAATGTGTCGGCCTCCGGCCTGTGCAGCTCATTCGCTACATTTCGTGGCCTTACGGCCACGGCAGAGGATGTATCGGCCTCTGGCCTAAGCCGGACGTTCACTGACGCGTCGCGGCTCAATAAATCAACCAGTATCGGAACGCTTGATGGGCCTGTCGGCCGCTCAGCCAACCGACTCGTTGCACTGAAGCGCCTTGTCCAAATTGCGGCTTACTTCTTTCAAACGCTCTAAATCACCACCGCCAACTTCGGCCGCTAACCAGCCGGTAAATTCGATGTCGCGGAGCGCCTTTTTCACGCTCGGCCAATCGATGTCACCTTCGGTGATCTTGGTGAACTTGCCCGTTTCACGCGAGAAACCTTTGATGTCTAGTTTCTTGATTCGCTTATCGAGCGTGCGAATCCAGGCCGCAGGGTCACCAAATTTCCAGTGGTTGCCGATGTCAAACTGAGCCCCCACCCACGGCGAATCGAAATCGTCGATGAACGCGGCAAAGGCATCGGCGGTCTGTTCGGTTCCCCCATTGGGATCGTAGAACATTTCGTTCCAGACGTTTTCCATCACGATCGAAACCCCCAACTTCTCCGCATCCGGAAGTGCTTGGCGGATGTTGTCGACCGCGCGTTTGTAGACCTCCTCTGCGGTCCCGTCGGAACCACGGCCTGGGACCAACAACATTGTGTCGGCGCCGACGGCTGCGGTTTGCTCGAGTCCTTTGCGGAGACTCGCCAATGCCTTGGCTCGTGTTGCGGGATCGGCGTCGGTATGACGTACTCCCCAGTGATCGGCCCCGACCGTACCATCGATGATCAAACCGGTTTCCTTCGCCGCCGCGTTGGCTTCGTCGACATCAAAACCCGGTGCGTTCAATTCGACACCTGCAAACCCGGCTTCTTTCGCCGCAGCAAACTTTTCGCTCAGCGAACCTTTGACACGGATCATGCCAATCTTCAATGTCTTACGTAGCCACGGTTTGCCAGAGGGATCCGCTGCGTTGGCGGTCGAGGATTGCATCAGCGCCAAACCAGCAAATGAAGCGGCACCAAATTGCAGGACTTGGCGACGTTGAAACGACGTTTGTTTTGTCATGGCGGGAATTTACTCGCAGATCAAAGGTGGGATTCAGTGAAGGTCGCGGCCCATTGTAGCCGGGTTTTGACCAACAGCGGTTTACGAATCCCACGAATTTGCTGCGATTCCCACTAACAATTACATCACGCCCCTTGTTGCAAACCAATCGAGAAATCTCAACCCGACCCGCGCGTATTCAAGTTGGGCGATAGCTGTAGGCCGGATCAAGCAAACGGACCGAACGCCGGATCTGCGGACACAATCGGAAATTATCTACTGATTCGAAGCGAATGTGAAAATGCTACCGTTTGCGCCGATCCGGCATGAGCGACGTGTCAGAGAACGTCCGGCCTTGGATTTGCTGCATTCCAAACCGGTGGTTAACACCACCGGCATGAATTGTACCGGCCTCCAGCCTTAAAAAAAGAACGAATGCGAGTTGTTAGATTCACCTTAAGCCGGACGTTCTCGTCAGCGGCCGGGTCCCACGCACGCATGCATCTCGTTTCAATCAACAAGTCGCAAACGACTTTCGCTACGGTGCAAACCGGCGGATGCGGACAGCGGACGCCTGACCCTGCGGCGTCACGTTCACGCTGATGAACTCGTCGCCTGCGGGGACTCCCGATTCGGTGCACGCGTTGATCGGGCACGCTGGGTCGAGCTTCTCACAATTCAAAATTGGGAATAAGTCGCCACCGAGTGCGTCGAGACTGGCAACCACTTCGACCATCGATCCACCGGCACCGAGATTTCCAAAATGCCCTTTGGCCGTTGTCACGGGCGGCTGCTCCGATGGCGGCCCGAACACGTCCGCGATCGCTTCGGCTTCGTAACGATCGCCTTCGACGGTGCCCAAACCATGAGCGTGAATATGACCGATCGATTTCGGATCAGCCTTGCCCAACGCCCCTTTTAGTACGTTTCGCACCGCTTGGCGAATGTAATCATCACCGGCCCCTGATCCGACTGCACTGCTGCTGAATCCAACGACTTCGCCCAGAATCGTGGCCCCGCGAGCTTCCGCGTGCTCGAGCGATTCACACATAATCGCGGCAGCACCTTCGCCGACGACGCTACCGTCACGCGAAACGTCAAAGGGACGACTCATCTTGCTCGGATCTTCGGTGTCCGCAGCAAGCTTTTCTTGTAGCGATGCGTGCAGCGTTCGCAGCGGATGGATCCGAGACCCGGTCGCACCGACGATCAAGGCGTCGGCATGACCTCGCTCGATCGTCGACACGGCTTCGCCCAACGCCGCACCACCACTGGCTTCCCGGACGGTGATCGAATTGTTGGGCCCACGCAAATTGTTGTAGATCGCGATGTGGCTGGCGGGCATGTTCGGCAAGTACTTCAGCAACCACAACGGATTGACCTGAGGACGCCCTTCGCCCCCCCATTTGTCAAAGTCGAACGTGCCCTCTTCGTCCATACACTTCAAAATGCCTGCCGAAAACTCTTCGGGCAACGACATGATGTAGTCGCACCCGTAAACCACTCCGACGCGTTCGGGATCACGTTTGTCTTCGCTCAGCCCTGCGTCGTGCAGTGCCAACTGAGCCACGGCGACGCCCATCTCGATTTCGCGGCACATCACCTTGCTGCCTTTGCGAATCGTACGCTGCAGTGCCTTTTCGAGCGGACCATAATTGGAAATATCGCCCGTGAATTCGGTCGCTTCCGCACCGTGATCGACGCTCAACACGCCTTGTGGCACTTGCGTGAATGGCCCAATGCCGCTTTGGCCTGCTCGCAAAGCCGACAGCATTGCCGATGATTCAATTCCGAGCGGACTGACAACACCGCGACCGGTGATGACAACGCGACGAGAGGAGGTTCTATCCATGGAAGGTCTACGACCGATCTTGGTCGGTTCACTGAAAGAGTCGAAAAACGCGTGGTTGCGTCAAAAATGGGGGAAGCGAGACGACATTCTAGCCAGATTCCGCAAATCGTTTCAGTAGGGGCAAAATGAGCAACTTTGGCTCAAAAATGTGGGATAGGCTTCCAGCCCGTCGAGGAGACAATGACAGACTGAAAGCCTATCCCACAATAACACCCCGAAACTCATGGAGAGTTTCGCTACTTAAAAACATGCATTTTCGTTGGCCCTAGTAGCGTCCGCGGTGGGGGGCATCAAAGGGAACTGCGGTTGCCGTCCGAGGAGCAATCGGGTTGGTCGTCAGATTTTCGGATGCGCGACCACGGAATTCGACAAACATTAACGCGTCCGCTCGGCCCGAAGTATTTCCCGTCAACATGTCCAAATTCATGAAAGACGATCCGCCCGGTCGCTCGGGACTGGCAACCACACCGCACGACAACAACAACACTTTGTCCGATTCCCAGCGAAATCGTTCGTGCAACCGCCAACTGACGACTTGCGGGACGTCAATTCGCGTGCGATGGACCTGTTGGTTGCGAAGCGGCAATTCGAGATCCACGTGGTTGAATTTGTCGACTTGATCGATTTCGGCTTTGATCATCACATCGATGACGCTGTTATTGGTCGTCAACAGCGGGCTGAGTGACAATCGATATCCCTCTTGGACTTCGCCGGTTTCCGGCTCGTATGGCGGCCATCCCTGCGGTGATTCGCGGACGTTTCGCACATAATTGCGGCCGCGTGTACGCGATAATTTTTCGGTTTGACCGTTAAAAATCGGCAAATCAACGCCTTGAACTTCACGGGCGTCGGTGCGTTGGCGAAGCATGTTCAACACCACCGCAGCATTTTCCTTGCTCAACAACCACGCTTGCACACCCGGCGAATCGACCGGCACGTGTGTCATCAACATATGAGCCCGAGCACGCCAATTCGGGTTACCCACGGTCATCAAACGCAGATGCAGCACTTGCGGTTGAATGTCCCCAGCGATAAATCGGTCCACAATTCCCGCGACAACTTGATGGACTTCGGGCGTGTGATAGACCGACAATTGGTCCCGCGTTGCACTCATAAACCCAAACGGCTCGGTGAACCAAACGTCAGTGCCCGTTTCACGCAAAATCCAATCAATTACCGCCTGTTCGGGGCGGTCATGCTGAGTCAAATAGCGTGTGTAGGCGGTCAAATCGTAAACTCGATGCTCTTGCCCTGCGTTTCGTGGCAATTCACCACCACCGGTGACTTGGCCGTTGGGTTGTGGTCGCGCCGCCGGTTGGCTAGCAGCAGGATTCTGCTGCAGACTCGGGGGGGTCGAACCGGCGGGCAGCCCCATTCCTTGCGGCGGCGGTGCCTGGGCATCTGCCACATTCACGTGGCTAGTGGCAACAAGAGTGGCGCAGAACGCCCCAGCAATCAAAATTGGTCGCATCGATTCCATTCCTGGCCGATTTAGGAAACAAGTATTTGTCCCCTGGCTATACGACTTGAATCGAATTGGTCGCAAGGTTGAAAAAAAGCCAAATTTGCTTGCTTCACCATCCTTTGACCAAGGGGCCCGCCGCGACCCCCGGTGTCGATCCTGGGCATCACATCTTCGCCGCCGACCACGATCGTCTCGGATACCAATATCGCCTCACAACAGTCCCCCATACGAATTCCCGGCCACAAAACGCATAGGCCTGAATTCGGTGGATGGTTTACGTTGAAAACAAACCGCTCGGGGGGGAATATTGCCACGACCACATCGGCATCAACGGGGGATGGGCAGCCCGTTTTCAAACAATCCGAAACCACGCTGAAAAGGGCGGTTAATTCTTTGCTGAATTAAAATGCTAGCGGTTGTTTTTGCCTTGCCCCGGCGATTAGAATTCCCCCAACCTTCTTCTGAGGTTCACACACTCTTAACACGACGCGGCTAGGCGACCACTCTCTTGGAATTCTCAGCACTCACCGAACTCGTTTGTGGCCTCGTTGGCGGACTCGGTATATTCCTGCTGGGCATGAAGAACATGTCCGAAGGGATGCAGGCGGTCGCCGGCAGCAGTCTGCGGAAAATGATCGCCGCGGTCACCAACAATCGTATCTTTGCCACGATCGTCGGTGTCATTGTGACCTGTGTGGTCCAGTCCAGCTCGATCACGACCGTGATGGTGGTGGGCTTTGTCAACAGTGGCGTCATGGAGCTTTCCCAAGCGATCGGCGTGATCATGGGTGCCAATATTGGGACGACGATCACCGGTTGGATCTTGGTGTTGAAGATTGGCAAATATGGATTGCCGGTTCTCGGCGGCGCCGCGTTTGTGTTCCTCTTCTCGCGCGGCGAACGGGCCCGTTATTGGGCGATGGCGATCATGGGCGTCGGCATGGTCTTCTTTGGCTTGGAATTGATGAAGGATGCCTGCGCGATCATCAAACAGCTGCCCGATTTCGAAGCTTGGTTTAAAACGTTTGCAGCCGATTCTTACATCGGTGTTTTGAAATGTGCGATGATTGGCTGTGTACTGACGACATTGGTTCAGTCATCGTCGGCAACGCTGGGGATCACGATCTCGTTGGCATCACAGGGAATTATTTCTTACGAGACCGCTGCGGCTCTCGTGCTAGGCGAAAACATCGGAACCACGATCACGGCGTTTCTCGCTTCGCTCGGCGCCACCACGAACGCGCGGCGAGCGGCCTATTTCCACGTCATCTTCAATTTGTTCGGGGTGTTTTGGATCACTGCGATCTTCCCCTACTACATCGTGTTGATCAAATGGCTGATGGTAGGCGACGTTGACGCCGAATTGGTTGTCGACGGTGTAACAACGTTCCCCAATCGCACGGCTGCAATCGCGGCGACACACTCGATTTTCAACGTTGCCAATGTTCTGCTGTTCCTGTTGTTTGTGCCCCAATTCGTCCGTTTGTTGAATTGGATGGTACCGTCCAAAGATTTCAAAGAGAAACCTCGTTTGACGGATTTGGACATTCGGCTGCTTGAAACGCCATTGTTGGCAATCGAACAATCGCGTCGCGAGATCGAACGGATGGCCGACGGCTGCTCAAAGATGCTCGATTGGCTGTCGGAATTGATCCAACAAGAAAGTCCTGACAAATCGCTGGCGGACCGGCTGCGAAAACGAGAACAAGTGCTCGATTCGATCCAGGACGAAATCGCGGTCTACGTCACCAATCTGCTCTCGAGCAATCTGCCGCATTCGGTCGCCGACGAAGCACGCCGTCAATTGCGAATGGCTGACGAATACGAATCCATTAGCGACTACATCGTCAATCTGGACAAATTCGACCGCAAGTTGCGGCGAGATGGGCTGCGATTTTCCCCTGCTCAAATCCAAGACTTGGTTCAGTTAAACCGGATCACAGCAGAGTATTTGCGTGAAGTCAACGAAGCCTTTCTGCAAGGCAATGACAACGTTGTCACGAAAACCGATGCGGCAAACAAACGAGTGCGAACGAAGATCAAGACGTTGCGCAAATCGCACTTGGAAGAACTCTCCGACGGCGAGACGCCTCCATTGGTCAGCGTCGCCTACCTCGCTGCACTGAACGCGTTTGCCCGCGTCCGTGATCATTCGCAAAATATCGCCGAATCGATCCCCAGCGAGTAAAAAGCCCGTCTGAGCCCCGGTCGTTTTGCGATTCGCAGCAGCAGCCCTCAACGGATTGACGATTTTTTGAGCCGCGACGCGTCAGAGATCGTCCGGCTTAGGCCAGAGGCCGATACATCCTCTGCCGTGGCCGTAAGGCCACGGGATGTAGCGAATGAGCTGCAAAGGCCGGAGGCCGACACAATGACTGAGTAAATGTGTCGGCCTCCGGCCTTGGATTTGCTGCATTCCAAACCGGTGGTTAACACCACCGGCATGAATTGTACCGGCCTCCGGCCTTAAACACACTAAAAGGGTGCCTTACGGCCCGCGGTTTAATCGTTTAGCACTCAGCCGAAGGCGTAGTCACATCTGTTATGCGTACGCCTATCGGCTGACGGTTAAACAAAACATCCTAAAGTCGGACTAATTCAACAAGACTGTTGACGCGTTCCGCGACGCGTCGCTGCGAAATTTCACTTGCGTGGGTCAGTTGGGCCCACCTGCGACCGCGTCAACACAGAGAATGCTGAGCGAGTACATTAAGAGACTCACTCCCCATTCCTCTCGCCTACCTTGACGCTCGCCGATGTTTCGAATTTCGCTCTGCGGTTTTGTTTCCATTGCTTGGATCTGCACATCACTTGTCTTTGCCGCTGACAACCATCCCAAACCGGTTGGCTACAAAACCGCAACCAACATTTCCTACCGCGATTCTGATGACACGTTGATCCTCCGGCAGTGTCGACTCGATGTCTACTATCCCGAACACGCCAAAGACACCGCCGCAATTGTTTGGTTTCACGGGGGCGGGCTGACCGGCGGAAAACGAGAGATCCCTGATTCACTGAAAGAGAAAGGCGTGATCGTGGTCGGAGTCGATTATCGACTCAGTCCCCATGTGAAAGTGGCCGACTGTATCGACGATGCCGCAGCCGCCGTCGCTTGGACGTTCAACCACATCGAGCAATACGGCGGATCACGTCAGAAGGTCTTCGTCAGCGGTCATTCGGCCGGCGGTTATTTGACCAGCATGATTGGGTTGGCAAAAAATGGCTCGCGGCACATCAAGTTGACGCGGACAAGATCGCCGGCCTGATCCCGTTTAGCGGCCACACGATCACCCACTTTACCGCACGCAAGGAACAAGGCATCGGGGGCAAAACGCCGTTGATCGATACCCTGGCGCCGCTGTTTCATGTTCGCAACGACTGCCCTCCGCTGCTGTTGATCACCGGCGATCGTGAACGCGAGATGCTGGGTCGCTATGAAGAAAACGCCTACCTATGGCGAATGATGCAGGTCGCCGGGCACCCGAACACTAAGCTGTACGAATTGGACGGATTCGACCATGGACAAATGGCCGAACCGGCGTTCCCACTACTGCTAAGATTTGTCCGTTCGATTGCAACGACCCCCAACCGCTAACACGACTGCGACTCTAGGAATCGACCATGCAAAACAAGTCTTCATTAAAACGTCGCGACTTACTGACCTATGCCGCCTTTGGCAGTGCGGTGTTGGCAACGTCAAAAAACGCGACCGCGGTACCCGCCGACTCTGTTTCCGGCGCTGCGGCGCGTCCAAAATACAAGATGAAAAAGTCGATCAATCTGTGGGCGTTTCCTTATCCCGACAAGATGACGCTGCGTCAATGCATGCAGTTGGCCAAGGACGCCGGGTTCGACGGTATCGAATTGAACTATGACCTCGAGAGCGATCTGTCGCCCAAAGCGGGAACAAAAGAATTCACTGCGATTCGCAAAATGGCCGACGAAATCGGGATCGCGATTAGCGGTGTCTGCTCGTTTCTGTTTTGGCCTTATCCGCTAACCAGCAACGATCCTGCAGAACGAGCTCGCGGTATGGAATTGGCCGACAACATGACGCAGGCGGCGCACGACCTGGGAACCGAAAATCTATTGGTCGTTCCGGGCGCCGTCCACATGCCGTGGCGCGCGGACCATGCCCCAACCCCCAACGACGTATGCGACCGCCGGGCGCGCGAGGCCATCACAAAACTACTGCCGCAAGCCGAGAAGTTGAATGTCTCGCTGAATATCGAGAACATTTTCTTCAACGGATTCCTGATGTCTCCGATGGAGATGGTGGACTTTGTCGACAGCTTCTCTAGCGAACATGTGAAAGTGCATTTCGACACGGGAAATATCATGGAGTACCAATTTCCCGAGCACTGGATCCCGATCTTGGGCGAGCGCATTAAGAATGTTCACTTCAAAGAATACACTAAAAAGGGTAGCGACCATTCACTCGAAGCGTTCCGTCCTCTGTTGGATGGAACCACCGATTGGCCAGCGGTAATGGCCGCATTGGACGAAACCGGATACGACGGCTATCTGACGTTCGAGTACTTCCATCCCTACCTCCATTTTCCCGAAGCCCTGATCTATCAAACCGCCGACTCGCTAGACCGAATGCTGGGCATCAAACAAGGCTGAGTCGCTGGGAAACGTTGGCTGAAGTTTCGTTGGCGACATTGGTCAACGGTGAATCGTGGACCGTAAGGCAGCAGGCAGTGCGCTGGCACCGACCGCTCACGTGTCGTGTCTTGAGAAATCTGCAAATCGTGCCCTCATTTCCGCGAGAAAACGGGGACAAGCGCTTCGAGCTAACCTCAATTTTTTCCAGACTTTTTTCAAATCAAAGTCAAATATTGAGTCGGAATCGGCTTCGTAATACGCATTGCTACTGGACAGCACCGGTCCACGCGCGGCCGGACATCTACTTCTGCAAGAATGGCCCCGCATTCTTTTTGATCACTCAGGAACAAGGCAACTTAATGGACGTACATTCACGCCCCCGATCGGGGTTCACACTCGTCGAACTACTCGTGGTGATTGCCATCATCGGCGTTTTGGTTGGGCTTTTGCTGCCGGCAGTACAAGCCGCTCGCGAGGCGGCACGGCGCATGAGTTGTAGCAACAACTTCAAACAAATCGGGTTGGCTATCCACAACTACCACTCGGCATACAACCAGTTGCCGATCCATGGCACCGGCACGTTCGACTACGGCGTAACGTCGTGGGCAAGCAGCAGCACCTTATCGTCCAACCGCAACCTCAGCATGCTGGTTGGCATCCTTCCGTTTATGGAGGGCCAGGCACTGTATGACTCGATCAGCAATCCGAACTCGATTGTTGCATCCACCGGAGCGCAGCGATCTCCCGCTTGGCCTGCGATGGGACCGACTCCGGACCAATCGGAATACACTCCCTGGGTAACCAGCATTCCGATGCTTCGCTGCCCCAGCGATCCTGGGGAAGGGGCCCCCGCGCTGGCCCGCACCAACTATGTCGCCTGCACCGGCGACTCTGCATTCCTGTCCGCTCAAGGCAATCGGCAAAGCAGCGGCTTGCCAGCCGATTCCAGCGTGACACTGCAAACTCAGGCCGCCCACCGAGGTGTGTTCGCACTGCAGCGGAAGATGGCCTTCCGTGATGTCTTGGACGGTCTAGCGAATACGATTTGTGCGGGTGAAATTGCCACCGATCTCGGCGACAACGACAAACGAACGATTGTTTGGGAAAAGGCGACTCATGATCTTAACTCGAGCCCGGCCAATTACTGCCAACAATTTGTCAGCAGCGATCGACCACAGTACTGGAACGGCACCACATCGACCTCCGCACTGTATGGTCGCGGTTATCGTTGGGCCGATGCTCGCGCCAACTATGGTCAGTGCATGACGATACTGCCACCCAACGGTGAACTTTGTTTCCAAACCACGGCGGAAGACGCCGGTATCGCAACGATGTCCAGCCGTCACCCGGGTGGCTGCCATGTGTTGATGACCGACGGAGCTGTCAAATTTGTGACCGATTCAATTGAATCCGGCAACTCGGCCGCGTTTCCCGTCAATTACTCAGGCACCTCGGCCAACGGCAACGCGGCGGGTTCGATCAGTCCGTATGGGGTGTGGGGCGCTTTGGGCACACGTGCCGCACGCGAAGTCGTAAGCACCGATTTCTAAGCCGTCTTCTCACGATGACAACACGAAAAAAGCCCGCTCGATTACTCGAGCGGGCTTTATTACTTATCGCGACGGGTTACCAGTTCAACCGATTATTTCTTGGCCTGACGGCTAAACAATCGTGTTGGTTCCTCGGTCGTAACTTCTTGCGACAATTTCTCACTCGTAAGCGTGGCTTTGAATAGCACGTTTTCGTTTCCATCCGCCTTGGCGATGACCTTGTAATCCATTCGTTCACCAGGCTTCATCGTCTTGATCGGCTCGAACGTGATCGATGAACCGTCCTGGCTGTGTTTGGTCGGACCTTCAGCAGATTGGAACGTCAATCCTTCGGGCAATTCAGCAACCACCTTGACTTTGTTGTCTGCGGCGTCACCTTCGTTCCAGACGCGGATCATGTAGGCCACTTCGCCGCCGTTAGACACGGGGTCTTCGTCGTCGATGACCAACATCTGCATCGCAGGCAACCGCACGATCTTCGCTTCGACCATTGCCATTGACGTGGCGCGAGCTTCGGCCTTGGCTTGGTCTTCGGCGGCATCCACGGCACAAACATAGGTGGCAACAACTTTGGTCGGCAATTTGTCGACGTCGTCTCCGGCACGAACGGCGTAGTCAAACGTGGCGGTTTGACCTGCTTCCAAACGATCGATGGTGATGGTGTCCTCGTTCATCTCCATTGCAATCTTTTGGTCTTTGCCATTCTTATCCGATTGTTGGTTTCCAGACTTCTGGTTCTTTGCCTTGTCATTGTTTGCCGACTTGTCCTTATTCTTCTTGTCGGACTTATTCTTGTCGGCCTTATTCTTGGCTGGCGTAGGTTCACCTTTGTTCGCCTGATTGTTTTTGGACTGCTTGTCCTGCTTCGCAATCGACGTATCGCTCATGTCGAGCAATCGAGACTTGTTGGGCCACAGCACGCGAACCTGAACATCCTCAGCAACAGCGTTACCGGTATTGGTGATGCTGGCAGTAAACTCAGCCATTTGATCGCCATACAACCGATTTGGACCATCAAGGTTGACAGCCAAATCAGCTGTAATCACCTCGGTACTGGTTTCTTTGCTGCGCGAGCTCAGATCGCTGTTTTCCGCCTTGGCTTCGGCGCGACTTGAGAACGTACCCGACTTCTGAGCGTAGACGCGGGCTACAAACTTGCGAGTATCGCCGGCTTTCAACCCGTCGACCTGGAATTCCAATTCGCTGTTACCTTCGATCGTAGCCAATCCATCGCCCAGCGAATCGCTGACAACGAACGGACCAACATCACCGGTTCCGCCATTTTTGACGGCGTATTCAAGCTCAATCACGTCACAGCGATTGACTTTTTCAGGGGCGTTTTTTGTCAATTCCAACTGAGGCTTGACCACTTTGCTGGACAAACACAGCGCCGGAGTGTAGCTGGAAATTTCGAGACAACTGCGAAGTTCCCCTTCTTCGTCAGCCGATGCAGTGACTTCGAGCGTCTTGCTTTGCCCGGGATTCAACATCGCGATATTCATGCTATCGCTAGATTTCGACGTTTTTTCCGAGGTAGTTTTTTTGGCTTTGTCTTTGTTCTGATTCTTGGCGTCTGCGCCTTTGACCGACACCGACTCGATACTCAAGCCTTTCGCCTTTCGCTGCTTCAATTCGATGTCATGCAAGACAATATTGTCGGATGCATTCGTGACTTCGACGGTGTAGGTGAACGATTCGCCCACACGCGTTTCTTCGGGCATCGACGCTCGAAGCGTCAACAAACCATCGCCCGTCGTGATTGTTTCATCCGCCTGAGCGAGGCTGGGACCAATACCGATCACGGCCGCGACCAGCATCGTGAAGAGAGGTGTTGTTTTTAACCAACGTGACATTTTGATACCTTTGAATGGACTGGAGGGGAAAAGGGAAGAGCCGCACTTTCGACTCCACATCACCACATCTGGATTCAGCTGAATGCATGGTGGATATCGGAGAGCGGGTCGCAACTGGCGCGCCAAAACGAGAATTAGATCCAGAGAGGCTTTGCAAAAAACGCGGATCGCGTCCTCTTTGCACCGCTATGCCTCTGCCATAGCAAACCAAAACAAAATCACCAGAACCACTCCCCTTGCACCGGAGCCGCTCGTTAATGGATTCGTTTTCGCCATGGTCACAACTCGTTTGATTGCTGGTCGCGCAACGTGGTGGCTTAGCCGCAACCAACCCGTCGGTTTTTCTGTGCCTTCCCTCGTTCTGCCCCACGCCATGGACGATCGCTTCTCGGGCCTTCGTACGTTTTGGGCGTAGAGGAAGTCGCGGGCGGCTTGTTGATTTAGCATGACTTCAGAATGTTTCGTTTAACCGTTAGCCAGGCGTACACCGACCGATGCGAGTAAGCCTTCGGCTGACTGCTAAACGATAAAAACAACACGCTGTTGACACGTTCCGCTACGAAAACTCTGCCCGGCGAGGCGAGAGTCTCGTATGCAGCGGGATAATCTGGGGAGAGATTGGAACAAGGGCGAATACGAATAGCGAAGAAAATTACCTTGGCGGTTTCGGGTATAGTAAATACCGTGCTAGCTAAAAACTCGCGAGCGATCACCACACCGCTCGGCTCACCGACACTCCCGCCACTACTCGACTTGGAACGCTCCGTTGCCAAATCTCATTCGTTTGATTTCACTCTCGCTGGGCATCACGGTGCTATTGACCAGCCATCTCGTTGCCGCCGACCCGCTGCACTTCATCGACACCAGCTTCGAGAATGCATCGCCGCTGGATTGGGAAGTCCTGTCCGATGGCACCGTCCGCATCGATCTGATCTACGACCACGAACGAGACTCGCCCAATCGAGCCGCAGGACACTGGCACTTTCGCATCGATGCAGAACCAGGCAGCGAATTGACGCTGCTGCTAAACCACTTTTCCAACGTCTGGAACGGCCGATCGGCATTGGCATGTTCCGACGCCACGATCGGATTCATCAGCCCCGATGGAAAGAAATGGCAAGCGATCGAAACGGAATTCATCAAGGACGCGGGACAATTGCGTTTTCGCGTGACGATCCCGTCCAGCGGCAGTTTGTGGGTCGCCCGGTTGCCGCCGTATCGCATCAGCGACCTGGACCGGCTGCTCAGCGACATCACTGAACATCCGCTGGTCGAAGTCACGACTATCGGTGAAACGGTCCAGCAGCGTCCGCTCGAGATCGTGCGGATTGGCCGCGACCGAGCGCCCTATCGTGTTTTCATCCGCGCCCGTGCGCATCCTTGGGAACCCGGTGGAAACTGGGTGGTCGAGGGGATGATTCGCCATCTGCTGGAATCCCATGACCGCCGCACTGCCTCGTACTTGGATCGATTCTGTGTCTACATCATGCCGATGGCCAACAAAGACGGTGTCGCGATGGGGCGGACGCGGTTCAATGCACTGGGCAAAGACCTGAACCGTGACTGGAACGCGGCTCCCGACGCGAAATTGTGTCCCGAGAACGCCGCGCTTGAAAGATGGTTGACCAACATGTTGGACACGGGGCGCCGACCTCATTTGGCCCTCGAAATGCACAACGATGCGAGCGGCAAATTGCATCTCAGTCGTCCCGACGAAACGCAGCTGGATGCCTATCTAAGTCGCATGCATCGTCTGGAGTCATTGCTGGTCGAAAAGACATGGTTTCGCGAAGGAGCGACCGATCCGACGTTCCGCAACTCCGGAACTCTTGGCGAAGGCTGGCTTTCGCGTTTCGGCATCGACGCCGTCATTCACGAATTGAACGCAAATTGGATCGAGGGACTTCAGTCACCCCCTTCCGCCGAGCACTGGATGCTGTATGGACGCCAACTGTGCGACGTGCTGGACGCCTATTTTCAAGCAGCTGAGTAAATCGTTTTCACGAAACTTGCAGCATGCTAAGAGTCACCTCTCCCGAGCGCAGCTTGGAAGAGGTCGCACGGGCCCCATAGGCCTCGTCCGGGTGAGGGCGACCGAGACAACACAGATGCAACCGCATGACACGCACGACAGTAACGTTCGATCGCGCCGGAGACAGACCCTCACCCGAGCAATCGCTGAAGGCTCTGCTCGACCTCTCCCTAAACTTCGTTTGGGAGAAGTGAAGTTGATCCTGCCTGCTAGCTGGACGCGCTGACACACCGTAGGGTGCCGTCGGCTAGGGTGAAGTGACGGTCGGCTAGCGCGGCGGTCTCTTCGCGGTTGTGCGTGACGTGCAGCGTGGTGACGCCGGTCGTGGATTTGACGTGTTGTAGCAAGTCGCTCATTTCGGATCGTGTCGCATCATCTAATGCACTGAGCGGTTCATCTAACAGTAAAATGGAGGGCCGGAACGACAACGCTCGCCCGAGTGCGACGCGTTGCCGCTCGCCTCCGCTGAGTCCGTCAATCGATCGATCGATCAACGGGCTGATGCCAAGCAGGTTGGCGAGGTCATGAGTCCGCTTGGCAATCTCCGCTTTCGTCCTGTTTCGCAACTGCAATGCGAACGCCAAATGTTCACCGACCGTGAAAGTCGGAAACAAGACTTGGTCTTGTGGGACGTAGCCAACTTGCCGATCGCCGGGTGACCAGTCGGTGATGTCGACGCCATCAAGCCAGATCGATCCTTTTGTGACCGAACGCAATCCGCAGATCGCTTCGAGGACCGTCGTTTTGCCGCTGCCGGTTCGCCCCATCAGCAAAGCATACTCGCCGCTTTCAAGCGTAAACGATAAATCGGCAAGGACGAAATCGCCAGTTTGAATTGTCACCCCAGAGAACTCGATCATGGAGTCCCCCGCGGATTGAGCATTCGCAAAAACAACAAAACCACCACTGCGATCGCGACCATCAAAAGCGAAACCGCGACCGCGGCGTTCAGTTCACCGGCGCTGATTTCTAAATAGACGGTCGTCGACAGAACCTCGGTTTGCATACGCGTGGCACTGGCGAAAACTAAAATCGGTCCAAACTCGCCGAGGGCCCGGGCCCATGCAATTGTCGTCGCTGCAATGATGCCGCGCCAAGCTTGCGGCAACGCGACCCGCAGAAACGCTTGGCTGCGGGTGCATCCGAGTGTGCGGGCGACGTCTTCGGTGCGAGGGTCAATTTGGTCGAACGTGATTCGCATCGTTCGGACCGCAAACGCACATGCGATCGTGAATTGGGCCAGCACGACGGCGGGCCAATGATATGTCACCGGAAAACCAATACTGGTCTGTAGCCAGGATTCCAATTCCCAGCCGTAGATGGAGGTGTGAAACAAGATCAGCAGACTGAGTCCTAACACCAGCGGCGGCAACACCATCGGGATGTCCACCAGCGTGTCGACAATCAGTCGGCCAGGAAACTTGTAACGTGATAGCAGATACCCTAGCGGCGTGCCGACCCAGACCGATGCGATCGCGGCGACGGTGCAGGTCAGGACCGTCAGTCGAATGGCGGCTTGGATCTCGGGTTTCGCGATCGCGGCGGTGAATTCGGACCAGGAGGTGAACAGAACGTCGGCGGCGATCAGCAGTACGATCAGGACGACGAAGATCGCTGAGATCGCGGACATCACCAGGAAAAACGCCGCGTCGCTGCGTCGACGTCGCACAGGAGGAGTGAGCGTTGGGTCCGGCGTTTGATTCATTTGCCGTATTTTGATGCTCGTTGTTGTCGAGGGGAAGGGAGGAGAGAGAGGGAGACAAGGAGACAATGAGTTGGGGGGGCTAGGGCAGTAGGCCTTCGAAGAGGCGGGAGCCGATGCGGACCATGGTGGCGCCTTCGGCAATCGCAGCGGGGAAATCGCCGCTCATTCCCATCGATAACTCGGGTAACGCCGCACCGGTTTGCTGCTGTAATTCGTCACGTAGTTGCCGGGTCGCTGCGAATTGATGACGCGCTGCGGCGACGTCGGTGCCCCAGCCCGCCATCGCCATCAATCCGACAATCTCGACCACGCCGGTGCCCGTGTCCGTGTGCTTGGAATCTAGATGCGACTCGAGTATCGGACGCAGGTCCTGTGGCATCAAACCGGTCTTGGCCTCTTCGCCACTGATGTTCACTTCCAATAACAATTTGGTTGGGATCTGCTGCCCGGCCGCTTCCTCGACGATCGCAGTCAATAACCGCTCGCTGTCAACCGAATGGATCATCGGACGATACGGCAGCGAACGGCGAAGCTTGTTCCGCTGCAGATGGCCGATCAAATGCCAGCGTACATCGTCGGGAAAATCGACTTCTTCATTTTTTTTCCACAGCACTTGCGGCCGATTCTCACCGAGGATGCGGCATCCTGCGTCCACGAGCGCGAGCGTCGTTTCGGCATCGACGTACTTGGTGACGCCGATGATCGTGACGGAGTCGACGGGGCGATTGGCTGCGGTTGTGGCCGATAGGACGTCCTGCTGGACCGCTTGCCAGTTTTCAGCCAATCGAGCTTGTGAGTGGGAGTCAATCATGATGCCGCTGGTTCATCCCCATCTTCGGCGTCGTCGACGGTGACCAATTCGTCATAGATCCCTTCGCCCTGATCAAACTTGGCGGCAAAGAAGTCGGCGATCAAATGTTTGCCCAGAACTGTTCGGCAGCGACGATCACCAAGCGAGCGATAGACCAGCCACTGTTCGGAGCCGACTTGGACACGGAACCCAGCGGCTTCGTGTTGTTCGCAGATCCGTCGTTCATCGGCCACGGTCAATTGACGCCATGTGCGTTTGCGTTTGAAACGTCTGCGTTGCAGGTCGAACCACAGCGGCACGTACATCGCGCCAGTTCCTTCGGCGGACCAAACCAAATGTTCATCTTCGCTGGCGGACAATTTCGTCGTCGTGGGACCGATCCGCCATTCCGATGCCGACAACGGTATCACGACGGCGGCATGTTGACCGGCACACAGATAGACTTCGCGAGTTTCTTTTTCCAGCTCGGGCGAGACGCCCGATGCGAACGGAATGCGTGTAGAGTAGCGGATTTTTTGGGAAAGCGATTCGGACGCTTGTCGATTCTTCGGAAGCACTCCGTCGGCAAGCATCAGGCTGCGATCCGAACGGATCAACATCAATTGTCGCTGCAGTACGACGCCGCCGGTCCAATCTTGTTCGATTTCGATGTAGTGCACTTCGTCATCGGTGTATTCACAAATCAATTCCCAGTCACCGGACGCCGCCTGTTCCGCTCCGTTGATTTCGATCGAGGTTTGCACTTGGCCTGCGACGATCTGGGTGCGGCCGGCAAAGATTTCGAGCTGGTTATGTTCGCCGGCGTAATGCAGATGCGTTCTTCCTCGACGCACATCCCATTCGGGCAGCATGACGGCCAGTTTGGCACCATCGCTATGCACGAATGATTCGGGCAGGCAGACTTCCCAGGCCAATCGTCCACCGGTGTGTCCGAGTCCCAACGCCGCTTCGGTCGCAGGGCGCAGCGTTTCGGGATCAAACGCAATCGCATGCTCGAGCAGTCCCGTTTTACCAAGATCATCTTTCACGTCGCCTCGGCCCAGTCGGCTAAAGGCGGATGTGCCGCGATGTGTGGTCAGCGCGGCGACCCAGGTTGCCATTTCATCACCGACGGCGTGCCATGACTTTTGAAACTTCTTTTTTGCTGTCGTCTTCAAGAGTGCTTGGCACCGCATGATCGAACCGAGTATCAAGCGAGCGGTGGTCGCGTCGGCCAAAGCATTGGGGATCGCGTCTTCTTCGTGGTCACACCACTGTGCAAATGATTCGATCGCCGATTTTTGAGCTCGTTTGCATGAGGGAAGTTCGGCGAGCCGCCATGCCAGGGTCAATCCGAGCTCCGCACCGACGATCAAATGAGCGTGCGAATCGGGCGAATGAGATTGCAAAACAAGTTCGCGAAACCGTTGCAGCGAGCCGAGCAATTCCCACCACAATACGGGTTCGAGTTGTTGGATCAGCTGTGGCATCGCACCGGCCCAAATCACGGCATCATGGCACGACAGCGCGGACATGTCACCATGATCCAATTGAGCGATCATCTCAGTGGTGGCCGAAACCAGATCCAAAGGCCGAGTCGAGCGACGCCGGATCGGTTTCTGGTCGCACGCCAATTGGCTTAGCGACATTCGCACTGGATCAATCGGGCTGCCTGACGCGGTGGCCACACCCCAGCGATAAACGGTTCCGCCGATCGCCGATTTGCCAAAGACATCCTTCGCAGGCGACTTGTGGGAGTGCGATTCGATTTTTTTGCGTAGCAGTTTCCAATTTTCATCAGACTTCGGCGGGGCAGCGACATGATCGTTGGCGGATGCGGTTGCCGGTTCGTCGGCTGTCGCGGTGCCGTTTGCAGCCGCTTGCCGACTCGATTTTTTAGCCTTGGTTTTCTTAGGGGATGCCGGTCGACCATTGGAGGGTGCAGGGGCGGGCGAGGCGTTTTCGGCCTCCGTGGTTCTTGTCGACATGGGCTATAATAGGGTTGCTGAAAAGTATTGTTTTCGGTGTCAGGTTGACTGACGTATAACTTACTCATTCAACCCAATGACGCTAGCGCTTCCCACCCACGCGATCGCCACTCTATGCCCTATTTTGCCAAGACATTGCCAACATTCACTCTGGTTGTTGCTTTCGCCGCCGCGCAGACGGTTGGTTGTGGTCGCGAATCGACGACCCCCGAACCGGTCGAGCTGCCTTCGGCTACGATGCCCCCGACCGGCGAAAACGAGCGAAACGAGGCTGAATCTGCTGCCGACAGCACTGGATCGCCAAATCCAATTGTGAAAAAGGAAGCGGCACCAGAGGAGACGCGTGCAGTCGAGCCCACCGCGGTAGAGTCCACCGCAGTCGATTCCACAGAGCCCAGCACGCTGCGGCAGTTGCCGATGGTCGACGAGAAATCCGAAGATGAAGATTTGGTTAAGGAGACTGCGGCAGAGGAGGGAAATTCAGAAGACGGGCCGAGCGCCGAAATGGTGACCGATTCAGACGCAGACGAGCCGGAGCCACCGATGGAGGAACCGGAGCCGCAAATGTCACCCCAGGAATTTTTGAGCAAGCAGTTCGCGCCGCCGCCGGGGGCAAAACGCCTGAGTCAAGATTCGCTGCTGTGGGTCGATCGCGAGCTGAATCGCGTTTACATCGATGGTTACGTGGCGATCGATCGCGGGGCGTTAGAAATGTTTGCGTGCCCGGTTGGCAGTAAAGAGCACGAGTCCATTGTGGCGGTGGTGGCGAAATCGAGCGAAGTGCATGCGGCTTTGCTGGTCGTCGGTGCCAAGACGGGAACGACGGCAATGTTCACCCCCAATTTTGTGCCGCCAACGGGCCAGGCGATCCGCGTTTGGGTCAGTTGGCGTGACAAGCAGGGCAAATTTCACATCGAAGACGCGCGGCGCTGGGTCCAAGATACCGAGTCGAAGAAATCGGTCGAGGCTGATTGGGTGTTCGCCGGGAGCGGATTCTATCGAGACGAAGAGGACGGACGCGAATATTACCGCGCCGATGGCGGCGATATGATTTGCGTCTCGAACTTTAGCACCGCGATGATGGATTTGTCGTTGGCCAGTAGCGCTGATGCCGACTCGCTGCTGTTCCGCCCGTTCGAAGGACGGGTGCCTGAGCGTGGAACGCCGGTGCGATTGATCTTGGTCCCGATCCCAGTGCCGACCGACGGGCCGGCGAAAGAGTTGACCGCAGAACAGGATCCGAATGTGAAACCGAAGGAGAAGGTGTTGCCGGTGAGGAGTGAGGAGTGAGGAGTGAGGAGTGAGGAGTTGGGAGTTGGGAGTTGGGAGTGAAACGAAAAAAGGCCGGTTACACGCGAGGGTGTTACCGGCCTTTTTTTTATTGGTTCGACGCTTAACGAAACTCTTGGCGAGTTTTGCTACGTAAAACTTAGGTTGCGGGGGTTGGCTCGTAAGGCACGTCTTCGATCAGATCCATTGGCAATGGAGCGACGTGGACGCCGGCGTCACGCGAGATCGAGTCGATGGCTTCTTGTGCCTTTTGCACGGTGTTTTCGCGAGTCTGGCCTTTGTAACGCGACGACGATGCAGTCGGCGAAACGGGGCCTTTGTACTCAGCCGCCTTCAAGTGGCTAATCACGCTGACGTGAGCCAATCCGCCTTCTTTTTCTGGCAACACGCGATCGGTTGTCTTGGCGGTTTCGGCTGTCGCATCGCTGGCGACCGAACCCAAGCGGACGGCCACGATCTTTTCGGCGTCCAAGCTGGTCAGTTGCTCCAGCGTGCCTTTGCCGACGACCCAATCAAAGGTATCGACGATGTAGCCAATGTTGGCCGCAGGAATGCTGCTGATCAACGCGATGAAGCCTTCGACGTCGCGAACGAATTCAAATTCCTTACCTTCGGCCAATTCTTTGCCAGCGGCAAATGAAACACCCAAGCGAATTTCGCGAGGAGCGAGGACTTCGGCGATTTGGTTCAAACGCGCACGTTGGGTTTCGAAGTACTCGGGGTAGGGCAAGCGGTCGGTCGCGGCGGGCAGACGCAAGTAGGCTCGTTTGACCTTCAACTCTTTGGCGATTTCGGCCATCGGGTGAAGCGTCGCGACTTGAGCGGTGAAGGTATCGTCGTCCGCGTCCAGATTGACACCCAAATCGAAGCCACCAATTTTGATGTCGGTGGCACGAAGGTACTTGGTCGCGTCTTCCAAACTGGTGCGTTGCGAGCGACGGAGCATGTCAGCCATGTCGACATCCATGCCGCGGAACCCGTAGGTCAACGCCAATTCGATCAATTCACTTTGACGGCCGTTGATTCCAAGTAACCAAGGTGAAAAATTCTTGAACATTCAGTTCTTCCTGCTTTTTGATGACGTTTAACGTGATTGGCTCAATAGTGGAGCTGATAAAAATGGAGCCGATGGCGTTTGCCACGGGCCTCCGGGTGAGGCACCAAGCGTGTGTAGGAAGGCCCGAGGCGATCGCCTACGGCTCACGAAAACACATCGATTTTTATCAGCCAAGCCCAAGAGTATCGCAGAAACAGCCCTCTGCAGCCAAGGGGCTTATTGACAGCTTTCCAAATCGCTGAGAAGTTCCTTGGTTATGGTCAATCCTTCGCCTCTGCCGCCCCCAAATTCCGCTGATTCGGGACCCGATCGGTCCAGCCAGGCCGAAGTCGTCTTTCTGGGGACCGGAACCAGCGTCGGGGTGCCCGCCCTGGGCTGCGAGTGTGCGGTGTGCCAGAGCGATAATCCCCGCAATAACCGCACTCGCTGTGCCATCACGATCCGTTTGCCCGAGTCGATCGCGTACAGCGACCCCGAGATCGATCACGACACGCCGCATCACGCGTCACGGACGATTTTGATCGACACGCCGCCCGATTTGCGGACTCAGCTGCTGCGTGAAAAAATACCACTGATTCACGCCGTTTTGTTCACCCACGAGCACGCGGACCATTTGTTCGGGTTAGACGATTTGCGTCTTTTTCCGTTTCGACTTGGCTACCCAGTCCCCCTGTATTGCCAAAGCCACGTCGAGCAGCGGATTCGGCACTCGTTCGACTACGCGTTTTCCAAACGCGAGCCGACGCACCCAGGAGCGGTACCGCAGCTTTGTTTTCGCAATATCGTCGAAGATCCGTTTGACGTGTTTGGAGTTCCGATCACACCGATTCCGATGACCCACGGGCCTCATTTCAACGTGTTGGGGTTTCGTATCGGCGATTTTGCGTATTGCACCGATACCAACGGCATACCTGATTCGTCGGTCGAGCGACTTCGCGGAGTCAAGACATTCGTGGTCGGGGCGCTACGGCATGCCATCCACCCGACCCACTTTAATTTGTCCGAGGCGATCGAGATGGCGGGCCGAGTCGGGGCCGAACAGACCTATTTCACGCACATCTCACACGATCTGGAGCACGAGCAGACCAATGGCGAGTTGCCCGACGGCATCTCGCTGGCGTACGACGGACTGCGAGTCAAAATCAACGTGGGATAAGCTTCTCAGTGCTTCGTCTATCTCTGTTTTTGAGGTAGTGGATTTCGCCAGAAATCCTGGATCGCGAGAAATCCTGGCGAGTGACCGAAGCACTCGTAGCGAAACTCGCCAAGAGTTTTGATCCGTTTTTTCGTGGGCCGGATCGAGCAAACTGCGTAAATGCCGGATCGGCGGACGCAATTGAGAATTGCCCTCATTGGATGTAGCGGGATTCGCCCGAATTACCGTATTTGATTTTGTCGCACCAGGAACGACTTCGAGTCTCACTACGAATGTGGGACCCGGCCACTTACGAGAACCTCCCACTTAGGGCAGAGGCCGTAAGGCCACGGGATGTAGCGTATGAGCTGCAAAGGCCGGAGGCCGACACAATGACTGAGTAAATGTGTCGGCCTCCGGCCTTGGATTTGCTGCATTCCAAACCGGTGGTTAACACCACCGGCATGAATTGTACTGGCCTCCGGCCTCAAAAAAAGAACGAATGCGAGTTGTTAGAGTCACCCTAAGCCGGACGTTCTCTCACGCGTCGCGGTTCACTCGATTCAACGTCTCACGCTTACCAAAAGTCTTGGCGACTTTTCGCTACGAGTCTAAGTCTCACATTCGCTGGTGAGCGGCATCACCCTCGCGGAAAAACCGGTATCGTCGTTACCGCTTGCCAAGTTTGTGTTTCTGACGTCCCCCTTGCTTCGCATCTTTGGTTAATATGGGGCCCGGCAACGCTTTTTCAGCCACCCCCGTCCTTTCTCCTACTCCCCCATCTCCAACTCTTTCTTTCCTCACGCTCATTCACTTATGCCCACTCCACTGCCCAAAGCCGACGTGCCCACTGCGGCGCGTCAATACAACTCACGACTTGGCATCGTGCTGTTTGTCATCTACTTGGTTCTGTACGCCGGATTTGTTTTTATCAACGCATTTGACGCCGAACGGATGGAAACGGTCGTTGTGGCAGGATTGAATCTGGCGATTGTCTATGGATTTGGTTTGATCATCGCGGCGATACTGATGGCGCTACTGTATGGAGTGATGTGTCGCAACGAACCAATCGATGGAACGTCATCGAGTGAACTTTCAAGCGGCGAAACAAACGAAGGAGCGTCACGATGATTTACGAACCTTCATGGATCGCGGTGTTTGTCTTTTTGGCGTTTGTTGTCGTAACAGTCGGACTCAGTTTTTTCCTGGGTCGCAAAGCGACTTCGAGCGAGGGCTACTTTGCCGCTCACGGTCAAATCCCTTGGGCGGTCAACGGAGTGGCGTTCGCAGGCGACTATCTATCCGCCGCATCGTTCCTGGGAATTTGCGGGATGATCGCGGCCTATGGCTACGACGGATTTCTATATTCGATCGGCTATCTGGCGGGCTGGATCGTGGCGTTATTTGTGATCGCCGAGCCGATGAAACGACTGGGGCGATTCACATTCGCGGACGCCTTGGACGCCCAGTTCAACTCGCGTGGTATCAAGCTGGCTGCCGGGATCAGCACCTTGGCGGTCAGCATCTTTTATCTGATTCCGCAAATGGTCGGTGCCGGTTCGTTAATCCAGCCGCTCCTGGGGTTTCCGCATTGGGTGGGCGTTGTCTTGGTAGGAATGGTCGTGATCGTGATCGTTGTGACCGCCGGGATGGTGTCGACGACATGGGTGCAATTTTTGAAGGGCTCGCTGCTGGTTTTCTTTAGTGCCATTTTGGTGGTGATGCTACTGGCGCGTGGTTTTGTCGAATCCGATGGCGGGTTGAATTCGATTGGTCCGATCGCGTCTGCGAATCTTTCGCAATCGCAAATCGACGGGCATGACGTGGTTCCAGCGACGGGGCAATGGGCCGAGCATCCCGAATTTATCCGGCTGGCGGATCAACAAGGCGGTTACGAAATCTATCATGTGCAACCGATGGAAGCGGATGCGGTGATGGGAGTGACTGATCCGGTGA
>NZ_ANOG01000486.1 GCF_000346295.1 Rhodopirellula maiorica SM1
TTAAGCAAACAACGCAGCGACGCGACACGGCAGACTCACGCTCGCTTCCTTCAATTCACTGCCACACTTGGAGACACGTAAGATGTTAAACCGATTCTTTTTCGCAGTTGCCCCGATGATCTTGGTTGCCAGCTCGGTGATGGCAGAGGACAGCATGTTGTCGACGATCGCCAACTTGGACCAAAACGACTCGATCGCCCAGGCCGACACCAGCGACGATCTGGGGCTGGCGGATGTCGAGTCGCTGCTCAACGACGGCGAGCCGCAGAGTGGCGAAGAGGCGATCGCGGCCTGTTTCCGCCGCATCGGTTACGGACACCGCCACTTCCGCTACCGCAGCTACAGCAGCTGGTACCGTCCCGTGTACCACCACAACTGCTACACCCCGGTGTACACAACCCACTACAGCTACACACCGACGTACACCTACTACACCCCTTGTTACACCAGCTACTGGGGATGCTGGTAATCATCGGCTGTGCTGATTGAAAAGAGTCAAGCTGATTCAACAGTACTCAAAAATACTCAACAAGCCCGACAACCCGATTGCTTCGCGGTTGCGGGGCTTTTCTTCTATCGAAATCGAATTCACTTTTTAGAGAACAGGCAAATCAATGAACCGCCAAATATTAACCAAGGTCTTGATGACCACCAGCTTCGTCGTCTGTATGACGATGCAATCCGATGCTCAGCAAATCAATGCCTCGCATCTCTTCGGAAACCATTCCTATTGCAGTCACGTCATCGACTTGATTTCGCAGCACGGTGTCAACAACACGTTCAATCGTGGATCGGCGTTCCACGCATCGCCGTTTGGGCATGTGGCGATCCCCGATTGTGAAATTGGCGATCTGAAAATTGTCGAAGTCCGCCAGCACGAACATGTTGATTCGGCATGCGGGCCGACGTTCGCCATCGTGATTCAAAACCACAGCTCTCGCAGTGTATGTGGTTTCCATGTGACCGCCGTTGCGGTGTTTGGACACATCTGTCCCACGTCACCCAACGTCACGGTAAAAGCGGATAAAATCGAAGCCGGCGAAGCACTCGAAGTCTTGGTGACGCTACCGATCGAAGCGTTGGCGATGGGCAACCGCAACGGACAGGTCATCGGATTTCAGCGACTGGTCGTCGCCATCGATAGTTTTGACGAACTGATGGAGAGCGACGAGGCGAACAACTTGAAAGCGTTTAACGCCGCCTCGATCGCCGTCGTGTCCGTTTCGGTATCGACAACGGTTGAAACGGAATCGGTGTCGACGATCGACTCAGGAAGCGTCCAAAATGTGCAACCGTCCGTTGAGACTCAAGTTCCTTCGCCGGATGCACCTCAAGTCGACTCCGTGCAAAACGGAACGTTCGACAGCGAGCCCGAAGTTGATTCACTCCGCTCGGCGATCAAGATGCTCGACACCACCAACGCCACAAACGACGTTGCCGCAGCGAGCGGAATTTAGGTGGATTGTTCAGGTTCCAAAACGTGCGGACGATTGCATCAAGAGTTTTTAAGGGGGAAAACGAGGGTGCAATCGTCCCGCTTTTACCTGTGCGAGTGTCATCAATGTCATTTCGTCGATACGCTCACCGGCAACAAGGCA
>NZ_ANOG01000487.1 GCF_000346295.1 Rhodopirellula maiorica SM1
TCGATGGACGAAACGCAAGCAGGACGGAATGTGTCAACGACTGTGAGACAACTTTTCTTTTGGTGTTAGATGCTGCATCCAGACTGCTCAGGGGCCAGCCCCCGAACCCCCGGGATTTTTTCAGGCATGATTCGGGTGTTCAAAGAGTTTGTTGCTGGTACTGTGGCGATGTCCGGTGAAACGGAAGACGGCTCACCGAATACGGCTAGTCGGTGAGGGCTTGCAGACCTTCGAGCGTCAAGCAAACCCAAAACCACTGAGCGATGACACAACGAATGGCTTCAGTCGAACGATTGGTGCACTCGGGAGCGAAACGTTTGCGGCGTTTCGACATGCGGAACAGTTGGTCGTGGGGGCCGGAAGGCTCGGAAGCATGTGGTTAGACACCATGATTCGCGGTGGTCTCCGACGCGTCATCGACCCCGACCACCTGGAAGAACACAACCGTGACGCAACCTTTGGCAACTTGCCCGGAGATCTCGGCAAACCCAAGTCGCACGTGATCGCTCGTCACCTGGGAGCGATTCGACCGGATGCCCAAATTACCGGCTTCGAGGCAACAGTTGATGACGAAGCAATGCTGTCTCGCTTTCGGCAATGCGATATCGTCGTCACGTGCGTCGACAACGACGCTTGCCGCCGTCATGTCGCGGCATTGTGCGCCCAACTGTTGAAAGTTCATCTCGATATCGGAACCTTAGTCACCCGAATCGTTGACGGTGACTTGGGCGATCAATCTGCAAGCCAGATCCAGGCCGACATACGGCTGATGCTTCCGGGGGCCTGCTTGGCCTGCGTCGGCGGTCTCGAAGCCAATGACTCCGCGTTAAATCCATGGGGCGGTGATGTCGCTTGGAAATCTGGTGGCCGAATCGGCTCGCTGACCTCAATCAACCACATGGCCGTCGGCGTCGCCCAGCAGCTTCTCTACGACTTCCTGGGCGGTAAACTAGACACATCGTACTGGCACAGACTGCAATGGAGCACGCCCGGCGAACTGCAATCTCTTGCGGGTGCGACAAAGGGAGACCCGCAGTGTGCGATTTGTCATGAGATTTCATGAATCGGTTCGCTGTCGGGTTCAATCGACCATTCCACTCCGTCTTTCATATCATTGAGCGGTTTTATCTATGTTGCACCGACCGTTTATTCACGATCAACAATTGTTCCGCTTAAAAGTTCAGCCGTGGGACCGAGAGAACGTTCGGAGCCTGTTGCAGATTGGACACCTACCCGAACAAGGGATGGGTGACGGCGATGACAAGTGGTCTGCCGAATCGATGGGGTCTATCGCTGGGTCTCAGACAGGGAGAGAGCGATCGCAATGGGAACTGGTCCCAGAGCCTCGATTCGCTTCGCTATGTGAACTACCGAAAAGCAGCAAACGCCAGTTGCTTTGCTTCACGGCATCGGGAGGAGAAGGCAAGACGTGCGCACTGGAACAAATCGAGCAAGTCCGGCCACTGGTCCATCCGGGCCACATCGTCATTCGAAAAGAGTTCTCCGAGCTTCCAACCACAGCACAATCTTTTTTTGACGCCCCTGCACCGTACGTTAATTTCCCGTTGCTCGTTGGTTCAGTTCTAACGCGTCTAAATTCTGCAACGCAAAATAGAATCCATCGCAGGAATAGCGAGGCAGAAAACGTTACCGAAGAAGTCCGCGATTGGCTAAAGAGCCTAGCACGCCTCGGGAAGTTGACATTGATCGTCGACGGCTTGGACGAAGCGGGCGAAGAAACATCGGATCCAGATCTAGCCCAAAGGCGACAAGAGGCGATGCCAAGCAAGGTGAAAGCTCTTCGCCAATTGTTGAGAGACTACCCACGCATGCACTGTGTCGTGGCCGGACGCCCCCATGCAATCAACCAACGTTTTTGGGAATCGCTCTTTGCAGAACCGGATGGAAAGACCTCCGAGTGGGACTTCTGGTTGGCAGGAATGTTCACAGGGAAACAGCGGAAGAGATTCCTCGGCCCACATCGGGCTAACCAGATAGCACGATTGGGAGCCGAGGTGAACATCAATCCCCGCATGATGGACGAGTTACGCTCATTGCCGTTATCAATCTTTGACACATTGCGCTCAGGTGCGGATGTTTACTGGCACAGCATCTACCAAGGTTTGACGCTCGATCGCAAGAAGCCGTCACGGCAGGCACAAACACGGTTAAAGGTTCGTGAGATTCTCGATATGCTGTCCGCCATTGCAATCACCATGCAGATGTGGGGCTTCGATCCTTGCTTTGATGCAGACATCCCCGATCCAAATGAGGCAAGAAAACAGGGCAATAAAATCGTTACCGAACAGCCCGTTCGTGAGGTTCCACCCGGAATGGTTCAATCCTTCTGGCATCGGGTCCATCAGCGGCTTGCGTGGGTGCATCCATCATGGGCTGATGACGACTTCGAAACTGCTGATCGAAAACTAGACCAGATTCGCGAACTCAATCTGAACCACCTGCAGTTTGGATTTCTCTCCTACGAAGACGAGTCACCACGTTGGCGTAACGCTACCCTTCGTGACTTCTTCGCGGCACTATGGATGGTTCGCTGCAGCCCAACTAAAAAACACAAGTGTTTAGATTTTGGAAGTCGTGAAAGTGACTGGTTTTTGCAAAGGCAGTGTAAGGTTTTTGCAATTGAGTCGGGTTCATCTCGGCATGAAGCACTGCACGAATGTTGGAAGTTTCTTTCTGCCATGCCAGTAGCCGTCTTCAACGGCAACCAAGATGGAACGGGTTCAAAGCGATGGCTTGTGTTAATCGAAAGACTGTTCGAACGCACACAGAACCTTAGTCGACCGACGGAATTGATGTATTTGGCCTGGCCGAATCTGTTGCGGCGTTCCGGGTATCTCAATCGTCTTGATTGGTCCGAATCAGATTTGAATGAAGCGGGAATGCGACCTCTAATAGGTGATTTGTTTAACTATGACGCGACCACATCGAAGGGCGATCACGCAAATTCAATTGTGCTAGATTTTCTAAGAGAGTATCGGGCGATTCGCGAAGGCCTTTCAGGCGAAGGTGCACGAA
>NZ_ANOG01000488.1 GCF_000346295.1 Rhodopirellula maiorica SM1
CAAGATGGGCAACTCGATGGCCAACAAGTCACCCAGTGGCTCGATGAACTCGATGCGATCGATCGTGAAGTCATTGTGATGCACCTGTGGGGTGGGATGACGTTTCGCCAAATTGCCGACGTCATGGGTCTGTCCGCAGCGACCGCAAACCGTCGCTACCAAAACGCGTTGACACAATTGCAAGCACGTGCCAACCAAAACCAAATGAGATGATGCGATGAACAACAAACCCGATTTTGAACAACAGCTTTCCGCACTGGCTCCCGCTCCGATCCAAACCGATGCCTCGGCGATGATGTACCGCTGTGGGTTCGCTGCGGGACAGGCGAGTCGCGCGGAATCGAGCGAGGCGTCACGGCCATATTGGCCACAATGGGCGGTGGCGGCCTGTGTGACGGCGATCTTGGTGGGGCCTATTTCTTATCGGCTAGGGCATTCGCCCCCGACTCCCTCGCTCCATCAAATGACGACGGTCGAACATGAATTCCCACCGCCAGCGACGGCCACCGAATCGGTCGCCGCGGTGGAACACAAACCGTCAACGCCAAGCGACGACTTAGCGGCACAGGGGCGTTCAGAGAAACAGGGGCATTCAGCAAAACAGGGGCATTCAGCGGAGCGGGGAGACGAGTCGCCGATGCGAACCGCCATCACTAGATCAGAGCCATCAATCCTTGCTCGCTGGCTGATCGGAGTTCCGTCGCCAACTGCAACAGCCTCAGACACGTACTCAAGCAACGGAGTCACCTTAACGTCGCGTCCTCCTTCGGCGGACATGATGGCTTGGCTCGAGCAATCACGCCCTCCGGTCGCATCCCACCCGGACCACACGAATCCGGTACTGGACGCCACCGAGAATCAATCACGGCAAGACCGCGTCGACGAATCCAATCCTCCCCTACTACCACCGTTACCTTCTCGAAAATCGCTGCACACATGGGAAACATGGCTCCAATCATGAACGCTAAAAGTTTTAGATTAATCGCATGGATGGCCTGCTTTGTCTCGGTAACGGCGAACCCCGCCGCAGCCCAGGTACAACCGCTCGACTACAAACCTCCGACGTCAGCGGCATCGATTGACCGTAAAAAACCAAAGGTCTTGAGAATCCACCCCGCCCCTGAACCGGTTCCGGCACTACAGATTCGCTTCTGGCCGGACCGCTTCGAAATGGTTGCGGGCAATACGTTTGTCCCCTTCCAACGCGCCATGATCATGATGTTGGAAATGAATCGCTCTGCCGGCAACGACGATCCATTCTTTAAAAACTACAAGCTGTGGATGAACGGCCCGCTTGATGAGTTGCCAACGCAGGAAGTCTCGAAATATCTAGACAGTCAGCAAACGGTGCTAACGGAACTGCATCGGGCAATGCGGATGCGTGATTCTCATTACGAGCTTGGCATTGACGATCTACGAGGCTTGGAAACCGTTCAACTGCTGTTGCCGGAGTTCCAAAACATGCGTCAATTGGCTCGGCTATTAGTCCTAGAAGCTCGTTTGGCCATTGCCGAAGGACGCACGGATGACGCGATTCGCTCCATCCGTGTCGGTTTTCGCATGGGCGAAGCGACGGGCAACGCGACGGATCTATTGATTTCCCAGCTGGTGGGTATCGCGATCAGCGGCACGATGCTGAACCAAGTCGAGCAGCTGATGCAGATGCAGGACAGCCCCAACGTTTACTGGGCACTCGCCACGCTACCTGATTCGATCGCCGATATAAACGAGGCATTGAAGTTTGAAACTTCAGTCGTCTCGCGAGTGTTTCCGGAGCTATCCCATTTGCCCTCGGACAAGGTTGAACCCGCGGTCTGGCGAAATCGATTGGTGCGCACGATTACTGACATGCAAACGCTCGGCGATTCGGGGTTCGGTAATGGCGATGCGGAAGCTCGTCTGATCGCGGGTGCATTGATGATCGCGATGACTGAATCTTCGCGAGCAGAGTTGATTGCAAGCGGCAGTGATGTCAGCGAAGTGCGAGCGATGAGCCCCAGCGAGGCGATCGTGCGAGCGGCGGCAGCGCAAATCAATCGAATCCAAGACAACTTTTCAAAATGGCTGCTCCTTCCTGACCCGATCCGCATGAAATATGCGGACCGAACGGACGCGACGATTCAATCAAACCAGCCAACGGACACCGCAACGATCAACTTAGGCGCGATGGTCACCGGCATGTTGATGCCAGCCGTCAAGTCCGCCAGCCAAGCCGAAATGCGAACGCATCAAACGATCGCCCGCATGGCCACGATCGAAGCAATCCGCGACTATGCGGCAGCTCAAAACGAGTTACCGTCATCGCTCGACCAATTGACCAATCTGCCGGCGTGGCCGGATCCGTTTACACAGCAAGCGTTTGGTTACGAACGAGAAACCGCGACGCGAGCCAAACTGATTTCCAAACCGGCTTACCTGTCGGACCCCAACGCCACCATCGTGCTAGAGTTGGTTCGCAAGTAAGCGTTTTTCGTCATACGCGATCGTGTGAACCGGGGCATTGAAGTAGGTAGGCATGATTCTGTGAAATCCTGTTAGTCGCTAGCGGCCAACCTATCGAATTGCATCAACACCTTTTAATCTCAGGGAGCCCGTCATCGTGTTCAGCAAAATGTTTCCAGTGATCGCACTGCTGGTCTGTTCGCCACTCGTCGCGACGGCACAAGACAGATCGACCAAGTCGCGTCTAATGTTTCCATCCGGCGTTGTGATGCACGACACGATCGCCGCGGCGCATTTGGATTTGACGCAGATCGACGTCCCGACAACGGTGCAAATCCTTTCGAAACTGACAGGCAAACCAGGGGAATCACCGTTTGTCCCTTTGGCCGAAGGCGTCATAAAATCGTTGCTTGACGCTGGCGTCAAGCAACTGTACGTCACGCTTCCCGGCCGTGCGTTGCTGCATGGCGGCGTGTGTATCGTCGCGCCCTGCAGTGACAAAGACTCCGTGAGCAAACTATTTACGAACCTACTAGATCCCATCTCACTGCCGTACAAATTTGACGTCTTAGAAACCGAGCACGCGGTCGTGATCTGTCCCGCGGTGATGGCCAGTGAGTATCAAAACAACGGGTCTCGCGAACAAGTCGATCGTGACGAATTCAATGCGGGGCTTCAGTCGATGGCGAGCTTTGCTCACCAAGCGGTGATTAGCTTGCCAGCGGACATCCATCAGGAGTTGACGCTTCTGTGGCCTGAAAAACTGAGCGACCACGATCCCACCGGCTTCTCTCCGCAACGTTGGGTTGCGTCCGTTCGCTCGATCTCGATGGGCTGGGATTTCCCTCCGGCAACCGCATTGGAACTAAGGTTTCAATGCACCGATCACGACGGGGCAACGGCTTGCGAGCAAGAGATGTCCAAACTGCTAATGATGATTCCGCCGGGAATAGTACGCCCGAAGCTGAGCGTGGATTCAAACAACGTCGTCATCAAAGCCGACCCTGAAGAAATAAACGTATTCCTAAAATCAATTTCGAAACCTGCTCGGCAAGACGCTCAGCGGCGACAAACGATCAACAATTTCAAACAGCTGGCATTGGCGATACATAACTTTCACGGCAAACATGGTTTTCTGCCTGGCAAGTACACCGTCGATGCAGAAGGCCGTCCGCTACTGAGTTGGCGAGTCGCATTGCTGCCGTATCTCGACCAAGCCTCGCTCTATGCGAAGTTCAAATTGGATGAACCTTGGGATAGTGAACGCAACCGTCCGTTGTCCGAGCAGATGCCGCAAGTATTTGAGGTCGCCGGCGATGATCTGGCGGCCGGCCATTCTCGCATTCGTCTTCCCGTGATTGCCGGTGGCCTCTGGGCCGGTGAGGGACCACCGCGAACCTTGCGAAACATGATCGACGGCACAAGCAATACGGTCTGGATCGCTACGGCTCCTCCATCCGCCGCCGTGACGTGGACGAAGCCGGATGATTGGAAATTGGAGGAAGCCAAGCTGAGCGATCAGTTCTTTGCCGACCAATCCGATGCAATCGTCAGCTTTGCCGATGGTTCAGCACGTGCATTGACGCCGACTATTGCCGCCGAGACGCTCAAAGCCCTGCTGACGATGGCAGGCGGTGAAGTCGTTCCGCAGGACGAGGTGAAGTGACATCGGTTTGGCTGAGCTACCGAATGGTCATCGGATTAACGTCAACAACATCGCGCACGCCGTCAGGCTGGTTTCTCTTGGTAGATCAGCCGTTTGGGCGAAAGCAGTAGCGAAACTCGCCAATAGTTTCGTAGGGCACTCGCTCAATGCGTCACGGAACTCGTCAGCGGTTTGCTGATTCAGTGAGCCGCGACGCGTCAGAGAACGTCC
>NZ_ANOG01000489.1 GCF_000346295.1 Rhodopirellula maiorica SM1
ACCGCGCCGGTCGACTCGCTGTTGATCGACAGTTTGCCGGTGGGCCGCCGGCGGCCGCAGGACTCAGCTCGCCCGCAGTGGATCCAGGATTAGCTGCGGACGTCAGCAACTACAAACTGGTTGGCGATCACAGTGGACAAGTCCTAATTGAAAACGCGTTTATCGTCAGTTCGACGCCTGGACAAGTTGTCGTGCGTATCCAGTTTGCATCTCTGTTGGCCGACGACCGTTACACGCTGACGTTGGATGATTCGATTTCCGACGCCGCTGGTAACTTATTGGATGGTGATTCATCGGCTCAGGCTCCGGGAACTCCGCTCGCTGTCTTGCCTTCGGGCAATGGAATTAGCGGCGGCGATTTTGCTGCCCGCTTTACCGTCGACAGTCGGCCGGAATTTGGAACGATCAGCCAAGGACTTGTCTACGTTGACATCAACGGAAACCACGTCTTTGATCCTGAAGGTCAAGACAACGATGCGACCAATCGTGACTTTGTCATGCAGTTCGGTCAATTGACCGACGCCCTATTCACCGGTAACTTTGCCGACAAAGACACCGGCATTGCCTCCGGCTTTGACAAACTTGGGGCCTACGGGCGTTTCAACGGCACCTACAGCTTCCTAATCGATACCAACGACGATGGGGTTGGCGATGTGGCATCGGTCATGCCAGGACAATACCAAGTCAATGGGATTCCGGTAGCCGGTGATTTTAGTGCAGCCCAAGACGGCGACGAGATCGGACTGTTTGATGGCCAAGCTTGGTACTTGGACACCAATGGTAACAACCAAATCGACAGCAACGAACGGATCGCGACGAACTACAACGGGCTACCGATCGTTGGCGATTTCAACGGCGATGGCAACGATGATTTGGCCGTCTTTGTTAATGACACAAATCAATTTATCTTTGACACCAACCGTGACGGCACTGGCGACTTTACCTGGGACGTCCGTGACGATTTCGAGCGGTTCGGTGGTCTCAGTGGATTTACCGATCGTCCGCTCGTCGGCGACATCAATCTTGACGGCATCGACGACATTGGAATTTGGGTGAAGGGCCGTCAAGGCATTCTGCCCAAGGAACAAGGTGAGGTTTTCTTCTGGATCTCGGACCAAGTCGACAACAATCCGGCCAATGTTTTTGACTCTTACTCGCCGGCCCCCTTGGGCAACGACACGTTTGCCCAGTATGGTGACGAAACCGCACTTCCGATCTTTGGCAACTTTGACCCACCGATCGCATCTGCGAATGCCCCCACCAATTTGACGGGATTGACCAATGCGGTCAACAAATACGACGTCAACAACGACGGCAAAGTCTCTGCCCTGGATGCGTTGACGGTGATCAATGCGATCAGCCGCGGCTTTACCAATGCCGAGGCCAGTCAAGCACCGCGATTGCTGGCTGCCGGAGGCGATTATTTGGACGTCGATTCAAACGAAGTGGTCACCGCGTTTGACGCACTGCTAGTGATCAACGAAATGAATCGCCTAGGCCAACGCGGTAATAGTGGTCAAGCCGAAATGCCGGTCCAAAGCAGTTCAAACGATCATTACACCGACGCCGTCGACGATATCTTCAGTCAGGTTTCGCTCGATGATGATGAGGACACCGACTGGATCCTCGCCGATCTAGAAAGTCGCCGCGGCGTGTTGTCCTAACCTGATCCTGTCGTCGCGTTGCGACTGGCTTCAATGCGGCACACGCAAACCACGAACTTGCGTCCGTGGCTATCGCCTGCCATCGCTTCGCGATTTTGTCGTCTTCGAGTCGCAACGCGACGGAAGGTTGTAGCCCCGGGCGTAAGCCCAATGCCATCTACTTTGGTAGCGGTACGGCGCGAGCCGTCCGGTTGAGGCGGGTAAAACGTTCGGTTTAGACCGAGCGGCTTGCGCCGCACCGCTACAAAACGCCACCCGTTTGGTGCCAAAATATTTCCAAAGCTCCGAAGGGACGTCATGAACCTAGGTGATCAAGCTTCAATGCTCCTGACACCCCCGGACCTCGCATCCGCCCTTGGCGATGGTCTCCGTCCTTTTCGTCCGCTGCTACTGCAACAACCTTCGACGCTCGGTGGGGCTCCGCAAGCATTACCCAGTGCGGTTGGTAGAGCGGTCGCAGCAAAGCTGTGCTGGCGAAAACGAGGTCAGGGCGCCGCAGCACGAAGATCCCGCACCGCGATTCGGTGCGCTGCGGCTTGGTCCGATTCGCCTTGATGATCCAACAACACCGCCATCTGCTCATGTGCGACAACTAGGTTTGGAGCTATTCGCAGTGCTTGCCGTAACGAGGCAATCGCCTCGTCAATTTGCTCGGCATTGATCTGGCAAATACCCAGCAAATAATGATCGCCAGCGACACGGCGGTACTTGGTCAGTTGTTGATACCACTGCATCGCGGTAGCGTTGTCTTGCTGTCGAAACGCAATCTGCGCTAAGACATCGATTGCATTTATTTTTGCATCACTGACGGATGTTTCGCGTTTGACGACCATCGACGCCAGCTGTTTCGCGGGCGCTAGCACTCCTGCGTCAAGATAGTCTTTGGCCAACGTGGCTTGGACGTCGCTGTCAACCGCTCCCGCTCGGTGTGAATTTAACAGCAACCGCTTGGCTCGTGGCAACTCTCGCAAAATCGCTTCATCGTGGCGATCGTTGAACACCAAATGGTGAATCGCGAGCGCCCAACGACGGTCCTGTTCTTCGGGGGAAAGCGTACGATCGGGCGAGATCGGATGGATTGGCGATTTACCTTCTTCATTGCCTCCGCTGCGAACAAGCCTTGCAGTTTCGGGCGGCGTTTGTTGGATGCCCCGATACGACTCGTGATGAATCCCGATCGTGTGGTGGTGTAGCGCCGCATGGGTAACATTCGTCTCGCGTTTGGGCATATGACAAACCGAACAATCGTTTGCATTGGTATCGACACGTTTGCTCAGTTCGACGCCGCAACTCGCATCGTCATGGCACTGCAGACATGCTTGGCGGTACAGGTCGCGAGAAACCTCGCCTTGATTATGTCGATGCGGATCATGGCAGTGGATGCAGGTCAGCGTCGTCGAGATTTGATAACAGCGGCTGGCGTGCAATTGCTCGGTATGTCCAACAATGCGAAACTCGTCGTCTTGCTTCGCGATGTTGAAATCGGTGCGGGTGTCGGACAAACGGTCGCCAGGGCGGAAATCCCACGCATCTTTCCCCGCCGCAGTGACAAAAAGAGCTCCCTGCAGATGACACTGCGCACAAATCGCCTCGCTCTCACGCCGATCCAGCCGTGCCGGGTTGACGATATCATCGACAAGCGACGCGTTTCTATCGATGCTCTGGTGCTTCTCGCCATGTGCCGCACCCGCGCCGTGACACCGCTCGCACCCGATCGCATGCTCGTGAACTCGAAATTGGTTAGGGTTCTGGTTGACGACGTCAATGCTGCCGACATGACAATAGGCACACCCGGTGGTAATCACTCGGCTAAACATGGTCGGCGATGTCGGTTCGTACCCCGGCGACAAATCCCAATCGTTTGTTTTTGCGTACCACGTCAACGGTGATTCACAGACAAACGCACCATCACGGTATAGATAGGTGTGCGCCGTCGTTCCCGAGCCAAACTCGTATGCCAACTCAGCTTCTTGCATCCAGCGGACGGGCGTATGGATGCCCGGAACCGTTTCACGATGCGTCATCGCGGACGATGTGCCGGCGACCTCATAGAGTCGTCCAGATCGCGGGTGCTTCCATTGCGTTTCCGCTTGTAGTGATGAATCGGCGATGCCACGTGCCGAACGGGCATGGGATGATTTGAGATAGCTCTCGTATTGCGAACGATGACACTTTGCGCATGCTTGCGTCCCAATCGTTCCCTCCGGCAAACGTCGCACTTGGCTAGACGCGACGGTCTGGGGCTCATTCGAAGCACTGGAAAGCTCGTTGTCCGGCGTGCTGACGCGAACCAGGTGCTCTGTCGTCTGCCAATCTGCGGCCCCCGGTCGATTCGTCGCAGCCGTTTCCGGAGTCGAAGGGGTGCAACCGAAAACGGCAACCAACACCAACCCGAGCGCAGTGCTGTTGCAGCAGCGCAGCGATTCACGCACGCAACCGCGCATTGCTGCGGTTCTCGAATTACTCGCGTTCATAAACATGAGGAGGCTGTCCTTGCACAATCAGAACTCGCTGGTTGACCGGCAGCGATGATAGCTGATCGCTCGTGCCATCGGGCCATTGCACCGAAATTTGCTCGATCTGTTGGGAGTCCGCTAGCCCGAAGAATGCAATCCGTTCATCGCTGCAACTATATCCATCGCCCGAATCGAGCCATTGTTGCTGAGTCCCAAGTTCGGTCTGCACCGTGATCACGGCGCCGACGGCAGTTCGTTCACAATTGATCCCGACCAACTCGCACTGCAACCAATTCCCCGAATTGGCGGTCTGGTTTTCGAGCAGTTCGACCGGCTGGTCAAGGTGCGTCGCCAATAGATCGACTCGCCCATCCCGATTCCAATCGGTCCGAATCAGCGCTCGTCCGAGTGTGGCGGCGTCGAAATAGTTTGTGGCATCCTTGGAAACAACGGCAGCCGATTGCATTTGAAAACGGCCGGCGCGCTGCGAAAACAATTGAGGCTTCATCTTGAACGGAGCGTCACGAAACCTCAAGTCTTCGATGTGACCATTCAACACCGCCAAGTCGAGGTTCCCATCGTTTTCGAAATCGATTGCCGCCGTCCCAAATCCCAAAACCGGCATCGAATCGTTGTATAGATTTACGGCGATTGCGGAATCGACAAACGTCTGCTTGTCGCTTTGTTGATAGAAATGAACGGGCTCGTTGTAAAAATTGGTGACATGCAGATCAAGTTGGCCGTTGTGGTCGAAATCAGCCGCAGCGATCCCCATCGACGCGCCACTTCCGCCGCGGCTCGAATAGGCGCATCCGCGCAGCTTGGCTACATCAGTCCAGCGATCGTTTTCATTGATCCACAGGTTGTTGGGACGTGTGTCGTTGGCGACAAAACACTCGTTGCCCGCCGCCGAATCGAAATTGGCAACCACCACGCCTAGCCCCGGCGCAGCTTCTGCTTGAGACGTCAGCGGTTTTTCGTTCCAAGATTGATCAGGCTGCTGCAACAGCATGCGGTCGACCGCGGGACGGTACGACTCGGGTCCGCGGAAAACGGAAAAACGTCCGTGTTCGTTACGCGGGGGGACCTCGAAAACGGCGGGATCATCTAGATAGTTGACTTCCATCACGTCGGGGATGCCGTCGTTATTGAAATCCGCCACTGCTGCCGCCGATGTCCAGGCATTGCTTTGCCAAACATTTCCTCCGTTGGCTCGTTTGAAGGTTCCGTCGCCTTGGTTGATTAACACCGTGTTTTGGCCAAAATTGCCGACGATCAGATCGTCAAAGCCGTCTTGGTTTAGATCACCGACACCGACGCCTAGCCCATACCCGCGATCATCTGCGGTGGCCGGTTCGGTGACATCGCGGAATTGATGATCGTATTGCGAATGTAGAACGTTTGGCAACGCTCCAGCGGATCTTTGTGGCGTCCCTGCACTTTGCACAAAATAGTAATCGATGTGTCCGTTACGGTCATAATCCAACGCGGCAACGGCACCCCCAAACTGTTCATAAATCTGAAGATCACGTTCCTTTCGCGGATGCGCATTGTGATACTCGAACGTAAGTCCGACGGCGGACGCACGTCGTGTAAACTTAGGCGACGACAATCGTGAATCGTCTTCGTTGGCCGCCCAGCGGGCGGATATTTTGAGCGACGTTGGAGCACCGTCCTCAGAGAAACCTGACTCACGAAGCACGAAACGACGAAGGCCCGCGGCATCGACGGCAGACGTGTAGCCACCTAGCACGAACGCATCGCTGGCAAACGCTTGCCCAGATTCGAGCAGCTCGCGACGCTGATGTCGCAGTTCGGCAAAGGCGTGATTAACCCGGTCGTGATTATCTTTGTCGGGGCCACGATATTGCCGAATCATTCGCCATGCATTGGCCTCGAGTGGACGTCCAAGTGTTTCGAGCGTCGTGGCGAGCCGATCGATCGCTGCGATGTCTCCACTGGCCGCCGCATTACTCGCCAAAATGGATCGCTTGATTGACAGGGCACGAAGCCGAAACGTTTGCTCGGCTTGAGGTCGGCCCAGTTGATTCATGCAATTTTCCAATAAACCAAATGCGACCCAATCGGTTGGATCGCGTGTAACCGTTTCGCACAACAGGGCAGCAACGGTTTCGACCGGTGCTTGTTGTTGCATTGCCAAGCGGGCGAGTGCGTACCAATGATCGGCAAACTGGATTTGAGAATCATTGGCGATTTTTCGCCAATGGGTTGTGGCTTCGGCATCCCCTTGGTCCAACGCCAATCGCCCCAGTAGCGCGACCGCCGTCGGGTCGATGCGGGGGAATTGCGATTGCTCGGCCCCACGCCCTGCGGTCTCGTTCGAGTCATCGTGAGTCGTCGTCGCGTCGATCAGGAGATCAATCGCTTCGTCAAATCGCCCCTCGCTTGCGAGTTGACGTGCATTGCCGACCGGACTGAACCAAGCTTCGCCGAGCGGAACATCGCCGGCTTTTTCCTCCGACGCCGTATTGGTGATGGACGCATCGGACCGCGATATCAACGATGCCAACTCGGCCTGGGTAATGTCACCATTTAGACAGAGCGCGCGGAGATGGCGTGTAGCGAGTTGTCGTCGTCCCAGTCGATTTAGCAAGGACGCCAATTTGCGATGCGCGATGGTGATCGTCGTGTCCTGCTCGACAATCTGAGAATAACGCCGGATTGCTTCGTCATAGCGGCCAAGCTTGACAAGCCAATCCGCCGAGGTCCCTAACGTCATCATCCCGTAATTCGGGTCATCGGCGGGGATGCTGGAAAGAACTTCGATGGCCTCGGAGGTTCGTCCGGCGGCATACTCGATCCTTGCTAACCATAGCAGGACTTCGACATCGTCAGGATTTGCGACCAATAATTGGGTCAATTTGCGTTTGGCGAGCTCAAACTGGCCGAGGTCATACCACTGCGGAATCGCCTGAAGCGTTCGCTGACGTTTCTCGGCGGTGATATCGTCGGGGTCAGTGACATTCGCAACTTTGTGCGCCGGCGGGGCAGCCTCGATGGACGTTGAGTGAGCCGCGTCACCCGAATCGTCGGCGGGCTGACTCCTTGGCGTGGGCGTAGCAGTTGGCTGTGGATCGGTGGCCCGATTGCAACCGTACAACGGCGATAACAAAAGCCAAACGACCGCTCCCAAAATGAGAACGGTCGCTGATGAGAATTGACTATTCAACTGTAGCCTCGATTCGCTACTCATCGCAAACCATATCGTATGGCAACCATAGTCCGGTTCTTATTGGGCTTGGTTCATCTTGGCGTATTCTTCGGGGTATTGTTCCGCCGCTTCGGCGCTCACATCTTGTGGCTCTTGATCAGCAGGGGTTTCGACAACCGTCGAACCGGATCCACCACAGCCAACCAAGCAAAATGGAATTGACAAGAGTGCAAACATGCATAGAGATAGAGTCTTCATTGATTTCCTAAGGATAGATAAAGAAGGTAAGATTTATAAACAGGGAGGGAAGATACATACTCGTTCGAATGATCGACCTACGATCGGCAAGTCTACGATTGCTTCGGCAAGCAAACATAGACTCCATTGTTCTAGTCAGACACGCTCTTAAAACGGATCGTCAATGACTTCGCGATTGGCTCGTGTCCCCATGGCACCCCAAACACCATACTTGCTGGCAGCACCTGCTACCGGAGGCCCAGCGTGTTGATCGCCAGCTTCGATCGAATCGGTCACAAATTTAACCGCACCATCGCCCATCAACACATGGACGCCGCCTTGATGGCGACTGCTGGCCGAGATCGAACCGCCATTTTCGGCCCAACGGTCACCACAGTACTCCGAGTTTGGTGGCGTGTTGGCTTGAAAAGCGGTCAGAGACACCCGTGCCCAAGCCCAGTTCATGCCACGGTTTTCCGAGCTGTTGGCCGCGTGAAAGAAACTACCCGAGTCACCTGGTGTTGGAGTCGGGCAATTGGTTCCGTCACACCAGAACCCCGGACGTTTGGGATCGATATGCCCGGCGTCCTCACACACTTTGACGTTGTTGCCGCTGCTGCTAAACGTCTTGGTGCGATTGACACGCGTTCGCTTGTCGCTGTCGCCAAGGTCGGTGGTGATTTCGCCCATCATGATCGTGTTGGCGAGTCCGTCCAAGACATCACGGAACGCCATATCGGTTCGGAAAACGAACATTCCGCGTGCCCATTGTCGCTGCATCGTTTTGCCGCTCGACACGACATCAAATGGACTTTGTCCAGCACTTCCGCCACTCCAGCGGATCGGGTTTTGGTAGTGCCCAAGCCAACCATCGCCAATACAAACGGCATAGTTGGTGCGTCCCAGCGCTGGCAACCCACGTCCTGGATCGGAAGGGCACCGCAAAGAAGCGACGTCAGTTGCCCACGGGATGTACTGGGATTGGTTAGGCCCCGGCCCCATCGCTGGCCAAGGGTTAGTCGGGGTTCCGATACCGGCCGACGTATTGCCGTCGACCCGTGACGCATTTGGATTGCTGATCGATTCCCACAATGCTTGCTGTTCAATGAAGGGAGTTAAACCGACCAGGGCGCTGAGCGCACCGGAATTGTTGGTGCTGTGCAAGCCCCAAGCGTTCGCAGCGTCGTCGTTCCAGGTTCCGGTGCAATGCTTGGGAAGCTGGTTGTAGGCAGCATGGTAGTTGTGAATTGCCAATCCAATCTGCTTGAAATTGTTGCTGCAGCTCATTCGCCGTGCTGCTTCACGCGCGGCTTGAACGGCTGGCAACAACAACCCGACCAATACTCCGATAATTGCGATCACCACCAAGAGTTCAACAAGAGTGAACCCCTCTCTTTTCGTCAACTTCATAATACAGTCCCGTCATTAAGCAAAGAAATAAACCAGCCAAAAAAGAATGACCAGCGGCTCTATAGAGTAATGCGACGGCAACCTACGGTCAACTTAATCCTCGCTGTCGACGCACAGAGGGAAACTCGCCGACATTAAGTACCCGCCGGGGGGTGGTGACGGCAGCCTTGCCACTGTACTTTCAGACCGTTTTTTAAGGGGTAAATTGCGTCTCGCGGCAACCGAACATTCGATTGGAAAATCATGCAATTCAAGCAGATTTGTAATCCACCCTATTACCTTTTTGCTTTTTTTTCTAAGAATTTTCTGCGATTCCTTCTGCTTGATGGAGCAGCTTGGTCGATTCGAGCGGCGCAACACTGCGGTTTGCCTCAGAAGACAAATCGCGAGATGATCACGCGATGCGAGTGTTACGTGGCAGCAAGCCAAGCCGAAATTGAGATGTGTCGTGACTCGATCTGGCCACGACAAGACAAGATACGGCATCGGTCGCGGTCGTTTAACGAAGACTCAGACCGATGCAAATCGTGGGAAAGCGAGCAGGAATACCTTTCACGCTTCCGACCCTACAAACGTGCGGCGGCGGCTTCATCGACGTAGAAGGTCAGATCGGCGGCTTCGACATGCGATGCGGGGAAATTGGCGAAATCGCCCTCTTTTTTGATCACTTGTGCCAACACCTCGGCCTTGTCGCCGCCGGTAATTAGAAACGCGACCTTCTTGCCACGGTTCAGCACAGGACCGGTCAGTGTGATGCGTTTCTGAGCCGTTTCAGGGTGGATTGCGACTTCACAAACCTGTGGCGATTTCAAAAATTGGCTTTGGTGCGGAAAAATCGACGCGGTGTGTCCGTCGGTTCCCATCCCCAGGATGATCAGGTCAAACTCGGGAACCGCGTTGTCGTCGATATCGACATGTCCATAGACTTCGTTCTCGTACCGCAAACGCTCTTCGTCGGGATCCGCTTCACCAAGAATTCGATGAACGTTTTCCTCGGGAATCTGAACCTTGTCTAAAAACAACGCTTTTGCCACACCGTAGTTACTGTCGCTGTCGTCCGGTTCAACGCAGCGTTCGTCGCCCCAAAAGAAATGCAGACGCGCCCATTCGATCTTGTCCGCGTAATCACTGGCCCACAGCCCGAACAGCAACTTTGGCGTGCTGCCGCCGGAAAGCGCGACGGTAATCTTGTCATGACCCTGTGCCGCGACCCATTCGGCAAAATCAGCGGCAAAACCGGATGCGACGGCGGCAGAATCGGCGAATTTTTTCGTTTCAGTACTCATCAGTGGACTCGTAATCAAATTAGAAGGGTGGATATGGCCATCGCGGCCGCGAATTCCCGAGCCATTCGATAAAGTTTGCGTTAAGAACGCGTCCGTAGGACTCGGTAATCCTTGTGGGTATTCGGGGATGAAGGCGTGGTATCGGGAATTACATTAGAGCATCTTTGGCCGCTCTAGCCAGCGACGCAGCAGAATCCCCGCAAAGCGTTCACGTTATTCGCATCACGCCGCATGTGCCTGTGAACAGTCTGCGAATTTTTTTCGGTAGTGGGGATCGTGACAACACAAAAGCAGGGGGCGAAACCGGAGAAGGCCGTGTGCCGGTGCTTGCACGCGTCGTGACAAGTGCTTGCGCTGCGACTGACGGCGACGGTAGCAAAACTCGCCATTCCCAGTTACAATAATCCACGCCCCTCCCCTCGCAGCGTCCCCCCACCGATTCAACACTCGCTGCCCGCGAAACTGCATCCCACAGTTCCCTGGATCTCCCGCCACCCGCCTTCCCACTCGTTGGTCGCTTATGACTGTTCGATATCTGTCGTGGATGTTGCTGATTGCAATCGCGTTTTGCGGTTGTAGCGGCAAAAATGAATCCAAGATCGAAGCCAAACCCAAGTCACTCGAAACGCTTGACGTCGACGTCTTGGCCATCGAATTATCTCCCTGGCCGCGAACCGTTCGCAGTCAAGGTAGTGTTTATGCGGACGAACAATCCGTTGTGGGAGCGAAGGTTGCCGGACGCGTCGCCGAGGTGCATGGCGACGTCGGTGACGTGTTGAAACTCGGCGACCCGCTAGTCACTTTGGATCAAGAAGATTTCTTGTTACAGGTCGAACAAGCCGAGGCCCAATTGTTACAAGCACGATCGTCGGTGGGGCTTCTCGAAGGCGATCCAGTTGACAAGCTCGATCCGGCAAATGCTCCGCCCGTCCGCCAAGAACGGGCTTTGTGGGAGGAGACGCAAAGCAGTCTCGAACGAATCTCGTCGCTCCGCAGCCAGAACGCAATGTCGCAGGGGGAATACGACGTCGCGGCGGCGGCCGAACGTGTCGCCGAGGCTCGGTATGCATCCGCAGTAAACGGGGTTCGAGAAAAGATCGCCCTGATCCAAGTCCGTCAAGTCGAATTGGCGGTTGCTCGCGAGCGTTTAAAAGATGCCATCATCCGTGCTCCGATGGACGGATTTGTTCTGAATCGACTTGTCGCCCCTGGAACCTTCGTCGCCGTCGGCCAACCGGTTGCGACGATCGTTCGCACGAACCCGCTGCGATTTCGCGGAAAAATCCCTGAACGGCATTCGCAATCGATCGCAGTGGGGCAACGTCTGACACTAAATATCGAATCGGTGACGGAACCTCGCGAGGCCACCATCACTCGGGTCAGCCCGGCGCTAGACCAACAGAGCCGAGCATTGACCTTCGAAGCATTGATCGAAAACGAAAACCAAGTCCTCCGTGCTGGGCTTTTCGCCGAAGCCGAAGTGGTCACCGATCCAGATGCCTATGCACTGGTGGTGCCCGAATCAGCGATCAGCGAGTTTGCCGGTGCCACGAAAGCTTGGATCGTGGTCGACGGGGTAACGCGAGAACAAGAAGTGCGAATCGGCGGTCGCCGAGAGGGGGCGTTCGAAGTCGTGCAGGGATTGTCTCCAGGCGATTTGATTCTGCGGAACGCGGAACAGGGACGGGTGGGCAAAGTCAATTCCCAAAACGTTCCTCAGGCATCCGTGCAGTCCAGTGCACCGATTGCCGCCAAGTGAACCACAAAATCGGATCGAGTTGCACTCCGTCTCACTGTGGTCCTCGAAGCAGATTCAAAAAAGAAATTGTTTGCGCAGGAAAGCACGCTGATGACAGGTTAAAAGACCGGTCCCACAACGACAGGCTAGAAGCCTATCCCACGACTCACCAGGAAATTTTGATCTGTGTACTGGCTTGCCGAAGTTTGCGTTAAACGCCCCGTTTTTGCATTGATGTTGATCACCGCGATGGTCGTGGCAGGCGTGGTTGCCTTTCCACAACTGGGGGTGGATCGCTTTCCCAATCTCGACCTACCACAAATTTTCATTCGCACCACTTACGTCGGAGCTGCCGCCGAGGAAGTGGAATCGGAAGTCAGTTCGATTCTGGAAGACGCGGTCGCCACCGTCGCTGGGATCGACGAGCTGCGATCCATTTCGGCCGACGGTCGCTCGTTTGTGATCATCACCGTTCAACTGGATCGCGACATTGATGCGGCGATCCAGGATGTTCGCGACGCGGTCGCTAGCGTTGTCAATCTATTACCGCCCGGCATCGATCCGCCCATTATTCAGAAACGGGACCTCGATTCGTCACCGATCATGACGTTAGCCGTTTCCGGCCCCCGATCGCCTCGCGAGTTGTTCGTGTTAGCAGATCGTTACGTCAAAAATGTAATCGAATCCTCTCGCGGCGTCGGACAGGTTCAGATCGCAGGTGCCGCTGACCGCGCGATCCAAGTTGAAATCGATGCTGATCGGTTAGCTGCCTATGGGATTTCGATCTTGCAAGTCCGCGATGCACTATCGCGTCAGAATGCCGAGATACCCGGTGGGCGAATGGACGAGGGGCAACGCGAACGCTCGCTGCGAACGCTCGGACGGATCTCTCAGTCCAGCGAGTTTTCCGATTTAGTCGTTGCCACCGTTGGGGATACGGCGATACGGCTTAGCGATCTAGGCCAAACCAACGATGCGACCAAAGAAGTCCGCACGTTGGCCAGACTAAACGGCACTCCCGCAGTGGTGCTGCAAGTCCAGCGTCAAAGCGGTGAAAACACCGTCGCGGTGATCGACGGAATCAAGGAAATGCTGCCGCGATGCGATGCGTTGCTACCAGACGATGTGCATGTCGAAGTCATTCAAGACCAATCACGCTATATCGTCGAAGCATTACATGAGATTGAGCGCCACCTCATTTCCGGCAGCATTCTGGCCTGCTTGACTGTCTTGCTGTTTATGAGGTCGTGGCGATCGACGATCATTGCATCGGTTGCGATTCCAGCGTCGATCATTGCCACCTTTGCCTTTATGAAGTGGTTTGGATTCACGCTGAATAACGTCACCATGTTGGCACTTGTGTTGATGGTCGGCGTGGTGATTGATGATGCGATCGTGGTCCTCGAGAACGTCTTTCACTGTATCGAAGAAAAAGGGATGGATCCGACCGAGGCGGCCGTCAAGGGAACCAAGGAAATCGGGCTGGCGGTACTGGCGACGACGCTATCGCTGGTGATCGTCTTTCTTCCTGTCTCGTTCCTTTCAAGTGTGACTGGACGGTTGCTGTTTGAATTTGGAGTGACGGCGACTGTTGCCATCTTGATCTCGATGCTGGTCAGCTTTTCGCTGACACCCATGATGTGCAGCAAACTGCTTCGTCCCGCCGCATCCGGCGGAGGTGCCGCCGCTCCGAAGTCGCGTCGTGGTTTGTATTCGCTCGTTGAAAACGCCTACTTGTGGCTACTGGCAATTGCGCTGCGTTTTCGCTGGGCCGTGTTAGTAGTGGTTGTCCTGGTAATCGCATCGAGCATACCGCTCAGCCAGCAGGTTCAACGCGATTACGTGCCGTTAAATGTCGACGAATCGGAATTTGAAGTTCGCGCCGAAGCGAAGCCTGGGGCGAGTCTGTTGGCGATGCGGGAAACGATCGACCGCGCCGAAGCGATTCTGAACAGCGTCGATGGGGTCGAAACAGTGCTGGCATCCGTTGGGACCGGTGGTTACGGCGATGTGAACCGTGCACAAATCTATATCCGGTTGATTGATAGCCAATATCGCACGTTTTCTTTCGGACGTTTGTGGCAAGGACTTCTGGCCGGAGATCCAGGCGCAGCGTTTCGCGGCAATTTCAGCCAGCGAGACAAGATGGGTGAGATTCGTAAAAAGCTTGGAAAGCTTGACGACGTTCGCGTTTCCGTCCGAAATTTGACGTCGCTACGCCAGGGAGCTCCGGTTGATATCGATTTTGCGATTACCGGTCCTGATGCCGATCAACTGCTAGAGTTCAGCGAGAAGTTACGCAAAAAAGCGGAGACGATCCCGGGAATCGTCGACGTTTATTCTACGCTACAAATCGACAACCCCGAGCTATTGGCATCGATCGACCGTGAACGCGCTGCCGCCTTGGGAGTCGAGGTACGAGAGATTGCCGAGACCCTGCAAGTCGCCGTCGGCGGTGATGACCGCGTCTCTCGTTATCTGGATCGATCCGCTGGTGATGCCTACGATGTTGAGTTGCGTTTGGTTGGGATGGACCGCAACGACGTCCCATCGATCTCGCAACTGTATGTACGCACCAATCCAACCGCCCAGACCGACACGACCGAACAGGCAGCGGGGGCGAACGAGGACAACGGCAGTCCCCCGCTGACACGGATCGATAATGTGGTCAATTTCCAGTTCAACAAATCCGCATCGCGAATCGATCGTCTCAGCCGCTCACGCATGGTTTCAGTGCGAGCTAACATTGCCGCAGGCTATGCCTTGGCCGATCGTACCGAAGCGATTCGCCAAGCTGCCGAAGAAATCGGAATGCCCACCGGGTTTAGCGGCCAAGCGCTTGGCGGGGGGCGAGAACTCGAACGAACAATCACCGATTTTGGTTGGACCTTTTTGATGTCGTTTGTATTCATGTACATCGTGCTGGCGGCCCAATACGAAAACATGATCTATCCGCTGATCATCCTGTTGTCGTTGCCATTGGCGGTGCCGTTCGGACTGCTCAGCCTGTATTGGGGCGGCGAAACGCTGAACCTCTACTCGGCTCTCGGTATCTTGGTATTATTTGGCGTGGTGAAAAAAGCCGCGATTTTGCAAGTCGATCATACCAATGCGCTGCGGGCTGAAGGGCTTGAACGTCACGACGCCATCATGCGAGCGAACCGAGACCGATTGCGTCCGATTCTGATGACAACGATGTCGTTTGTCGCGGGACTGTTGCCGCTGCTGATCGCGACCGGGCCCGGCGCCGAAGAACGTCGATCGATCGCCGTTTTGGCCGCGGGCGGACAGACTCTTTCGCTAGTCCTGACCCTGATCGCCATCCCCGTGCTTTATACTTTCTTTGACGATCTGGCCGCGCTTCCGAAACGACTGATGCAAAAAAAGGTGGGGTAGGCTTCCAGCCTGTTATCAAGAACCTTCAACTAAGGATCAGGCAATTCGATGATGAACGGAAAAACCATTACACTCACTCTCGGAATTCTTGCCGCCTTGCTGATGAATGGAAAACTCAGCGGACAAGACGCGTCAAAATTGATCGTGCATCGTGATCTCGTTTTTGCCGAGGCGGACGGGAAACCATTGAAACTGGATCTCTACCTGCCGGCTGTGCAAGGCAAAGCACCCTTGGTGGTCTGGATCCATGGCGGCGGTTGGCGTGCGGGATCGAAGGCGAAACCACCGATTCGCAAACTTACCGAACACGGTTATGCACTGGCGAGCATTAGCTACCGATTCACTGACACGGCTGTTTTCCCGGCCCAGATCCACGACTGCAAAGCCGCCGTCCGCTGGCTTCGCGGCGAAGCGGAACAATTTGGATACAACGCCGATTGGATCACGGTCGCTGGAAGCTCCGCAGGCGGGTATTTGGCATTGATGCTAGGTGTAACCGATGAAGTCACCGAATTCGAAGGCACCCTCGGCAACCACCGCGAACAATCTTCGTCAGTGCAGGCCGTGGTCGACTACTTTGGACCATCGGACTTTGTGTTGCGAGGCAAAACGCAACCCGAGCGAGCTTACACTGAAAAGTCGGGCAGTTTCGCGTTATTGGGTGGAATTCGTGATGGACAAATCACGCCCGACATCGAACGGCGTGCTAGTCCGGCGACCTATGTCACCGCGGATGATCCACCGCTGCTCGTCTTTCACGGCACGGATGACGAGGTCGTTCGGCTGGACCAGAGCGAGCACATCGTCGAACTCTATACGAAGCTGGGATTAACAGCCAAGCTAGTCGTTGTCGAGTCCGCAGGCCACGGCGGTGTCCGCTTCTTCCGTGATCCGAACTTCACAACCATGCTGAAATTCCTGAATCAACATCGTCCTTAGAGACCGCCCGCCGCTTTCCGAAGTTGCGGTATTTTAGATAGGCCGGCTCAAGCAAACAGCGGAAATGCCGGATCGGCGGACGCAATCGAGAACTCCCCATCGATCCAAGGCTCATTCGAAAAGGCTACCGTTTGCGCCGATCCGACATGATGTGTGTCCTTGATCCGGCCTACAATAACACAATCTCGAAACTCTCGTTCTTTACAATACCTACCATCAAGCCCCACAGGACATCGGGAAGATGAGATTCGTTTCCGCACTAATCCTTCTAGCGATAACCACCATTGTTCCCGACCGCGTCGTTCATGGCGATGATGTCACCGAGATCCGCTACTTGAGCTCGGCGGACAACTCGCAACAATCCGCGATGTTCTACAACCCCAGCGCAAGCGATGCGGTCCCTCTGGTTGTTGCCTTGCATACTTGGTCCGGCGACTACAAACAGGACAGCCACAAAGCCATCCAACAGTGGTGTATCCAAAAAGGCTGGGCGTACATCCAT
>NZ_ANOG01000490.1 GCF_000346295.1 Rhodopirellula maiorica SM1
TCGGCGCTTCGTCGATGTCGCGAAAAGGACGTGTTGAGTGAGCCGCGACGTCACCGAACCGGTGTCAGCCTTGGCTGCTAAATAAGGCAAAAACATGGGGGGCAAAAAGATGGGATACTGCAGATTGATCCTGCAATCTGAATATTTTCCTGTCCATCTTATTTCGTCGCCAGTGCCTTGCTCGGTCAGCCCTCGCGCCAGAACGTCGCTGAAGGATCCGTTCGAACTCTCCCTCAACGAAGTTGACGGAGACGTTGCAGAAATGAGGATGTGGTACGATTGCGTTTTTGTAGCCTCGTTGCCTGTCCGTTTTCATTTGACTGCCTTCACGAAAATGTCCAAAAGCACGAATGTCAGCCACTGGATTCAATTGGTGAAAGCCGGTGATTCGGCTGCCGCGAATCAAATTTGGCAACATTACTTTGACCGACTCGTGCGGTCGGTTCGCGCCCGGTTGTTGGGGCAAAACCGAGCTGTGTCGGACGAAGAAGATATCGTGCTGAGTGTCTTTGACAGCTTCTACAATGCGGCCGAAAACGGACGCTTCCCTGATTTGGCCGATCGAGACGACCTGTGGCGGCTGTTGTTGCGAATGGCGGCCAGAAAAGTGGTGGATAAACGGAGACACGATCTGCGGCAGCGACGCGGCGGAAACGTCCAGCTTCATTCATTGGACCACCCGGCGGACGATGCAAACGTCATCGAAGCCATCGGTGAGGAGCCGTCTCCGGAAATGGTATTGATGATGCAAGAATCGGTGGAACAACTTTTTTCACATTTAGGTGTCGGGCAGCTCCGAGATTTAGCGGGTGGAAAGTTAGTAGGGTATTCCAACGCGGAACTCGCACAGCGTTTTGGATGCTCCGAACGGACGATCGAACGTCGTCTGCACCTGATTCGAGAGAAATGTCAGCAGGAATTAGTTGAATTTAATGAACATCCGTCAGAAAAAACTACCGATCGCAGCCCTGGAACAGATTGATGATCGGTGCGCTGAATTTGAACGTCTGTGGCAATCCAACGAGCCGCCGACGATCGAATCCATGCTGGCCGAGGATGTCTCACCCAACGAGCGAAATGTGCTGCTGGCCGAACTCATCGTGCTGGAGATTGACTATAGACGGCGGCGAGGCGAGACGCCGACAAAGCAGGAATACCTCGGCCGATTCCCCGAAGTTTCTGATGCCATCAACGAAGCGCTCAACGAAGGTGATCAGCGGGCGGGCATGTTCCAGCCGCCGACCATAAGTCGTCTTGCTGAACTTTTTCCGACGTTGGAAATCCTCGAGCTGATTGGTGCTGGCGGCATGGGCGCCGTCTACAAGGCCCGTCAAACAGGACTCGACCGTCTGGTCGCGTTGAAAATTCTGCCAGAAGAATTTGGTCACGACGTCAAATTTGCACTTCGTTTCACGCGGGAAGCTCGGACGCTGGCAAAACTGAGTCACCCCAACATTGTGTCCGTCTACGAATTCGGAAACGTCGAAGACACCTACTACTTTCTGATGGAATTTGTTGATGGTTCGACACTTCGAGACGTCGTTAAAGCTGGCCAATTGGCACCCCAGCATGCGTTGGCGATCGTGCCGCACCTCTGCGATGCTCTGCAGTACGCACACGACAAAGGCGTTGTCCATCGCGACATCAAGCCCGAGAACATCCTGATTGCGACCGACGGAGCGGTAAAGATCGCCGACTTTGGTCTCTCGCGTATCATGGGAAATGACAATCAACAAGATTCGTTGACCGGAACACACCAGGTGATGGGGACGCCTCGCTACATGGCGCCCGAACAGTTCGAAGGGGCACATGGCGTTGATCACCGCGCGGACATCTATTCGTTGGGGGTGGTTTTCTACGAAATGTTGACCGGCGAACTGCCAATCGGGCGTTTCGCAGCACCGTCAAAAAAAGTCGAAATCGACGTTCGGCTCGATGAAGTTGTGTTGCGTACGCTCGAGAAAGAGCCGCAACGCCGCTACCAACATGCAAGTCAGATTAAATCGGACGTTCAATCGATTACGTCAACCAATCGTCCTGCGCTAGCGACCACGGTTGTCCGCGATTCGAATGCCCAGGAAATGGACCGCGAAGATAACGTCTG
>NZ_ANOG01000491.1 GCF_000346295.1 Rhodopirellula maiorica SM1
TCGCGTCGACGGGAACGAAGGCCGCCAGACGAACAGGGTGATGGCCGAGGCTTACGCAAACGGCACCTAATTCGCATCAGGTAACGGCAACGAACTCCCAGAAACACGTATTTAATCGGAAAACCCCATGCCTCACGCGATCGAATCCTTTCTCGCGTCCCAAACATTTGCAGTTGCCGGTGCTTCGACGCGACGACACAAATATGGCAACAAAGTTTTTCGGGCACTGCTCGACGCTGGCCGCCAAGTCTTTCCACTCAATCCGATTAGCGAAGAGATTGAAGGACACAAGGCGTACCCGCGGATTACCGATTTACCGGTCGTCCCCGAGTCGCTGTCGATCATCACGCCACCCGAAGTCACCCGCCAAGTGGTGGCCGACGCAGTGGCGGCAGGAGTCAAGAACATTTGGATGCAACCCGGCGCCGAAGACGACATCGCGAGCCAGTTGGCTCGCGATGCCGGAATCAATGTCATCGATGATGGCAGCTGCGTACTGGTGTTACTTGCACGCGAATAAAAACGACGGTAGCCGTTCTTATTTTGCCATCAATTCCTTCAAGCTTTCTTCGATCGACTCGGCCCAAATCGTGTACCCCTGTTCGCTGAGATGCAGCAGGTCAGGCATGATCTCTCGGGAAAGCTTCCCATCGTCACTGAGAAATTTGTCACCGATATCCAAGTAGTGCACGTTATCGTCGGCAGCCAGTTTTGCCACGATCTCGTTACTCTTCTCGTTGACCTGCCGCTTCTTGTCCGACGAATCGGCCCCACGCGGGAAAGTTCCCAGCAATAGAATCTCGGTATCAGGCGTTTTCTGCTGCAATTGGCGAACGATCGCGGTCACCCCTTCGGCGATTTGTTCGGGCGTATTGCTGCCCGAGTTGTTGGTGCCAATCATGATCACGGCAACTTTGGGCGAAATGCCTTCCAGGTTGCCATTATCCAGTCGCCAGATCACGTGTTGAGTTCGGTCGCCACCAATCCCCAGATTCACCGCGTTCCGATCGCCATAGTATTTGGCCCACACGCTTTTGCCGCTGCCCTCCCAGCCTTGCGTGATCGAATCGCCAATAAACACAAGGTCAACGTTGCCCTGCTTGACCCTTGCATTCATCGATTCGTGACGTTTCATCCAACGACTGTCACGCGGAACGGGTTTAACCGCATCGTGCTGAGCTAAAGTGTCCTGAGCGTGCAGAGGGGAAACGAGAAAGCCGGTTAACACTAACGAAACCAGCAGAGAGCGACGGTAAATTTGCATCGAAGTTCTTTCAATGGTTGAGGAAACGGAGGTGGGACAGACAGACCGATATCTTAATCCACCCGACACGCTCAGGTGAGCCTGCGATGATCGGCAACCTGATGTTTTGATTGCAAAGCAGCGGGGCCATAAAATATCCAAATAGGGGGCCTGTGCATCAGTTTTCCTAGCAACCGCAAGCCGGAACGTGTTACCATCAATGACCCCAGAGCTAAAAGACACTCCGTTCCGCGTATTTGGGAACCAGCCAAGTGGTCACTCAAACTGCTCACGTCTACCGCTACCGTGTCGACGCTTCAGACATGATCGTCGCGGTGGACCAGTGGTGGATTGCCTTTGCGAGAGAAAACAACACCACCGATCTGGACGAGGACTCTGTGGTCGGTAAGTCATTGTGGGACTTTATTTCCGATTACCCGACCCAGAGGCTGTACCAGGAAATCCATCGTTTCGTACGAATGACCGGCAATCCGATCACCGTACCGTTTCGCTGCGATTCCCCCACACTGCGACGCTACATGCAACTAACCATCCGCCGACTGGAAACACAAGAATTAGGCTACGAGAGCGTCTTACTCCGAGCTGTCCCAAGTCGCCGTCTTGCCATACTCGACCCAACGGAAGAACGCTCAGCCGCATTTCTAACGATGTGCAGCTTCTGTAAACGATCACTAGTAGAACCTTCCGGCTGGCTCGAGATCGAAAACATTGCGATCAAGCTAAGGCTGTATCGCAAACAGACCGTCCCGGAAATTCGCTATACCGTTTGTCCTGATTGCGAAGATCAATACAGCAACCCCAAGAAACAAACCGAATCAAGCACTCGATAGAAATGGTCCGACATCCGCTTGATTGAACCGCCCCAACGGCTGCTTGCCGCGAACCTTGGAATAAATTCCCCGGCCCTTAGACGTCTTGGTGAATTCCCCCCAACCAGTT